>CANHLB010000026.1 GCA_947461335.1 Burkholderiaceae bacterium
TTAGCTGACATTGCTGATATCTTGGCTGAGCGACCTGAGCGTTTTATTGTTTTTTGTGATGATTTGTCATTTGATGAGGGTGAGTCAGGATATAAGGCCATGAAATCTGCGCTTGACGGCTCTGTTTCTGCTCAAGTCGATAATATTTTGATTTATGCCACCTCAAATCGCCGGCATTTATTACCTGAATACATGAAGGATAACGAAGGCTATGCTTATGGCGATGATGGCGAGATTCATCCTGGTGAAGTAGTTGAGGAAAAAATTTCTTTATCAGAGCGCTTTGGATTGTGGCTCTCTTTTTATCCGCCTAAGCAAGATGAATATTTAGCAATCGTTGCCCATTGGTTAAATCACTTTGGTTTAAATGCTAGTCAAATCGAAGCTGCTCGCTCAGAAGCATTAGTTTGGGCTCTTGAGAGGGGCTCTCGTTCAGGACGGGTTGCTTGGCAATTTGCAAAGCATTGGGCTGGATCACGTCCTTAATTCATTATTTCCATGAGTGAAATAGATCGCCCCATTACTGTTGTTGCTGCGGGAATTTTGCTGGACTCAGAAGGTCGTTATCTTTTAGGTCAAAGACCAAGTGGAAAACCCTATGCGGGCTACTGGGAAGTTCCAGGTGGCAAAGTAGAAAAAGGCGAAACTGTTTTTCAGGCTTTAAAGCGTGAACTGCAAGAAGAGCTTGGTATCGATATTGAGTCAAGCGAAGAATTAACAGTCCTAGAGCATGACTATCCTCATGCTTATGTTCGTTTATATGTGAGCATCATTCGCAATTGGACGGGCACTCCATTGGGGTGTGAAGGACAGGCCCTATCTTGGCAATCTATCACCTCTGAATCTCCTAGTGTAGAGCCTTTATTGCCGGCCGCTTGGCCAATGCTGGAGTGCCTTAGAAGGTATTTGGCTTAAAACTGACAGAGTGTCAATTTGAAGGGCACATCCGTATTTACAGGTTGCGCTTTTTTATCTCGATCCGCCTTTAAGAAGCGAACAGAGAGTAAATATTTGTTTGCACTGATTTCTGAGAAGAGGGTATCGTCCTCAACAGCAATTCGCATTAACTGATAAACCTTGCCAGAAGGTGCTTGTTGAAATGAGCCATTATGAGCCAGTACATCTTTGGCTTCGCCTGATTGGCGCAACAGGCGCAAAAATAACTGGCATGCTTCTTGCCATGGCAAGAGTGGACGGACATAATTTTCTAAAAGCTTACGACGTTCGGAAGAGGGGCTATTTTTCCATGCGTGGTAACTTGGTAAGTCAATTGGACTTGTGCCACCAGGAATATTTAGGCGCGTACGAATAGCATTTAACCATTCACTTTCGGTTATTACCGAATTAGGTCTTCCAGTAGATTGATTAATACTGCTGGCCACTGAGTCAATCTCAGTGAGGGTTTGAGATAAGGCCTCTTGATCTACCTTTTGGGATGACTTCAAACCATTAAGAGCATATTTTTGACGCTCAAACTCTTTTAAGAGTAAAGATTTGATATCTCCACGAGCCCCAATGTCACCAAGATCAAACAACATGGAGATTGCATTGTGATGAAGTTCTGGGTCATCAGAGCGAAGAAAGTGGTTGAAGCGGGCGAACAAATACTCCAGCCGAAGCATGCTTCGAACTAATTCGTTAAAAGGATATTCATAGACAATCACAAGCCCATATTCTATGACGAACTGGCTTTTTACTTTTGAATCCGTAGGATTTCTTGGTGCAAGCTTTGTACCTCTCGTTCTAAGTCCCTAAAGCTTCCCTGGTTTTCAATCACCATATCAGCATGATTCAGGCGCTCTTGTCTGCTAGCTTGTGCAGCAAGAATTTTTTCTACCTCTTCCCGGGCTAAATTGCTGCGCTGCATCACTCTTTCAATTTGGACCTCTTCAGGGCAGTCCACTACCACTAGGCGGTCAATGATGCCTAGCCAAGACCCAGACTCAATCAGTAGTGGCACTACAAAGACTAAGTAGGGCGAACCCTCTTTACTTAATTGAATGGCTTGCCTGATAGTTTCTTGTCGAATAAGTGGATGGGTGATGGCCTCTAAGGTTTTTCTGGCCTCAGGCTTTGTAAAAACGAGCGAGCGCATTTTGCTTCGTTCAAGCGACCCATCAGCCCCAATAAATTCAGCGCCAAATTCCTTCTTAATCAGAGGAATTGCTGCTCCATTGTTTGCGGTAATTTGATGGGCAATCAGATCGGTATCGACAATACCAGCGCCAAATTTGGCTAGCAAGTCACTGACGGCAGTTTTTCCAGAACCAATCCCACCAGTCAGGCCAATGAGAGGAATGCGGCCCTTCAGCGCGCTTAGGTCGGATTGCTCAGGAGGAGATTTTGGATTAGCTGTGGCCATAACAACTCAATGATGCCAGCAAAGATCAGAAAGGGACCAAAAGGAAATGCACCCTGATGATTTTGTTTGTTTAACCTAAGCCATACAAGCCCTCCAACGATTCCGGAGGTTGAAGCGATGAACAAGATGCTAGGTAGAGCACCCCAACCTAGCCATGCACCCAGTACGGCCAGGAGTTTGGCATCCCCCATACCAATGCCATCTTGCATTTTGATATATCGGTATAAGCGATTTAATAGCCACAGGGAGGAATATCCCAAGATCGCCCCAACAACAGATGCTTGAAGCGTTACAAATTGCAGGCTTGGGAATGCATTTAAAACAAGGCCTGCAAATAAAAGAGGGAGGGTAATCACATCGGGCAGACGAAAAGTCCGTAAATCAATATAAGCCAAATAAGCCAATATCAAAATCAATAGTACTCGAATAAGATCAGCGGCCATGAGAGAGCTCATTACACAATTTGTCCCAGATTAAAAATCGGCAGATATAAGATTATGACAAGACTACCAATGATCGCTCCAACAAAGATAATCAGTAAAGGTTCTAAGGTTTGACTTAAGGTATTGAGGCGGTTGCTTAATTGGGAGCCAAGACTATTTGCGCGCTTACCGAGCATTTGTGGAAGGGCGCCACTTTCAGAGGCTATGCGCAGTAATTGTAAGGTTTCCAGATCAAATAAAAGGCGCTTGGGGTCAGCACGCATGAGCGCATCACCCAAAGGCCAGCCCCGGGTTAAATGTTTAAAGATTTCCGCGCTCACATCATGGCTCAGCCAGTGATTTGATGATTGCGCAGTAACGCGTATTGCGTCAGGAAGCGCTAGACCAGATTCCAGCAAGTGTCCCAAGGTTCTGCACCAGTAAGTAAGGGTTGCTAGCCGAAACAAATTGCCCAGTAGGGGAATACGAAAAGTCAGCGAATCACATTTTTTTTGTAGCATGGGTATTTTGATCCAGGCAATCATAAAAATTGCCCCGCTTCCAATCATAAGCAAGGTAATTTCTAAGAAGAAAAATTCAATTAAAGTCGATACCTCAATTAAGGCTTTGGTAGGTAGTGGCAACTCAGCCTGAAAATGAGAGAACACATCCTTAAAGACGGGGACAACCCAAATCATCATTACGAGCACCAGAAGAAGCGAGCTTAGAAGCGTGATGATTGGGTAACTTAGGGCTTGCCCGATCTTGCGACGTAACTCAATTTGAGCTTCGAGTTGTTGGCATATGGTTCTGAGAGCTAAGGCGATATCTCCAGTACGCTCACTGACACGAATGAGATTAATAAATTCTGCAGAAAAGTACTTTTTCTGAGCTAGCAAGCCTTGAGAAAAGCTATTACCCTTCTTTAGTTCAGTGTGTAAGTGGTTTAACCAAGAGTGGTGCTGTTTTGGGGCGGAAGTATAAATAAGTTCAATCGCATTTAACAGCGCAAGGCCGGCATTTAAGAGGGATAAGAGCTGTTGGGCGAAATCCAATTGGTCTTGTTTGCTTACTGCCATGTACCTACCTCATTCTCTAGTTCGCTAAGCCTAATTAAACCTGCTTTTGCATGGACTAGCCCAGCATCATGCATCGTAGGGTGATCTAAAGATGGATTAAATACATGCGCAGCGCTAAGTACTTCATGAACTCCGATACGCCCATGGTATTTAGATCCTTTACATCCAAGACATTGCTCTGACTCCCCCATTGTTCTATCTTGGCATTGTTGACATAATTTTCTAATCAAGCGTTGGGAACTCACGCTACGGAGACATGATTGCAGTGAGTCATGATCGATCCCCAAACCCTTCAGTCTGGAGATAGCACCTCTAGCATTACGGGTATGAAGGGTACTTAAAACAAGATGGCCAGTTTGCGCTGCTTGTATCGCAAGTTGTGCACTAGCGCTGTCACGGATTTCACCAATCATGATGACATCGGGATCTTGTCTCAGGAGTGCACGAATGATTGTGGAAAAATCTAAGCCTGCACGTGGGTGATAGGCCACTTGATTGACCCCGGGCAGACGTATTTCAATTGGATCTTCAATAGAGCAAAGATTCCGATGGCTTTGATTGAGTTTGCGTAGACAGCTATAAAGGGTTCTGGTCTTGCCGCTGCCAGTGGGCCCTGTAACTAAAATAAGTCCATTGGTTTGAGCAAGCGCTTTTTGAAGAATGGCAAATTGTTCCGGCAGGAGACCAATATTCTCAAGCGCTAGTTCATCTATCGAACTTGGCAAAATACGAATGACAGCTTTCTCTCCGTAAAGAGTGGGGAGTATTGAAACCCGACAGTCGATATGAGGTTTGGAAAAGTCTTGGCCAATCAGAAGTCGACCATCTTGAGGAAGTCGCTTCTCAGCAATATCAAGCCGTGCAAGTATTTTGATGCGAGTGATTAAGCGTTCGTGAAACTCAATGCGGTATTGTGACTGAACTTGGAGTAAGCCATCAACCCGAATGCGAACTAGAGTCCCTTGTAATCCTGCTTCGATATGGATATCACTCGCCCTGGACTCAAGTGCATTGACTGCAATTTCATGCCAGGTACGAATAATGATGGATTCATCATGTGTCTCGCTCAATCTTGCCCTAGAGTCATTCTCGGGCGATAGAGTTTGACGGTTTTTACGCCCTGCTCGTCAAATTGCACAATTTCCATGATGATGCCTGCAATACGTAAGCTCACATCATGATCTGGAATAGCTTCGAGTTTTTCAAGGATCAGGCCATTTAAGGTACGTGGCCCATCTATCGGAAGTTGGATATTGAGAAGTCGATTCAGATCCCTTAAAGAAGCGCTCCCACTGGCAAGATAGGTGCCATCAGCGAGCCAATGAGGGTCGGTTGAAAGATTAGAAAAAGAGGTTGTGAACTCACCAATGAGCTCTTCCACAATATCTTCAAAAGTCACTAGACCAAGGACCTCGCCATATTCATTGACGACTAGACTCAGACGCTGCTGATTATCTTGAAAAAATTGCATCTGTTGTAAAACAGGGGTACCACTGGGTATAAAGTAAGGTTCATTTAGCAAAGATCTAAAGTCCTCGTGTTTTAGATCGGTATCGCCCAATAGCGATAGGGCTTTTTTGACAGAGAGAATGCCTACTATGCGCTCGGAGTCGCCATCACAGACTGGTAACTTATTGTGATAGCAAGTCTCTAGTTGTTGAACTACCTCATCAATCGGTCTTGCAAGATCTAATACTTCAATCTTTGACCTAGGGGTCATGACATCATCAACGGTAATGTTTTCTAGATTAAATAGGTTCAATAAGATATTGCGATGATGGTTAGATACAAAGCGATTCGATTCTAGAACTAGGCTGCGCAATTCTTCCTTGCTCATAGTTCTGCTATCTGCAGAGGATTGCAGTCCAGAGACCTTCATTAAGCCTGACACAAAGCTATTAATAAACCATAGCAATGGTTTTAGTAAAAAAGTGAGAGGCAAAATGAACCAGCCAACCCGAGAAGCAATTTTTTCTGGAAAGGCCGCGCCAATCACTTTAGGTGTGATTTCACTAAAGATGATGATCAGTAAGGCTACAACTAGAGTGGCGATTGAAAGTACCAAACCGCTATCGCCAAAAATGTGTAAAGCGATGCCTGTTACCAAAATAGGCAAGATAGTGTTAATCAAATTATTGGAAATCAAGAGCACTGATAAAAGAGAATCAATGCGCTTGAGAAGTCTCTCAGCTAGAGCGGCCCCACTATTTCCACCGCTTGCCATAGCTCGTAAACGATGACGATTGGATGACAACATGCTCGTTTCAGCCATCGAGAAAAATCCAGAAAGCGCGAGTAAAAAAAGGACTAGAGCAACTTGGCTGTAAAAAGGCCAATCGTCAAAAAAGGTGTCCATGAGGTCTGCCTGCAAAAAGTAAGGATGAATCAATATAGCAAAGTGGCATTTCACATGCTATAGCTATGGCGGAAAGCAATGTCAGCTTCAGTGCCTAATTGTGTGAGAATCTCAATCTATGACCTCTTCCCCAAAGCAATTTCTTACAGATGGCGCTCAATACTGTGTGATTGCAGCCCCCTTTGGGTGCCTAGGAATTGCGACTGAAATGGTTGACGGTAGCCTGATGGTGTCAAAAATTGAATATCTACCAGCTTCGGCTCCGCTCCTTGGCCCCAAAAATGCTTTGGCAAAAGCGGCTGAAAAGCAGTTCAAGGCCTATTTTAAGAACCCCGATCATCAATTTGATTTACCTATTAAACCTGCTGGAACAGAACATCAGCAAAAGGTTTGGAGAAGTATTCAGGCGATACCGGTTGGCAAAACTAAAACGTATGGAGAAATTGCTAGCAAAATCAATAGTGGTGCTCGTGCAGTTGGAACTGCCTGTGGTGCCAACCCCTACCCCATCATTGCACCTTGTCATCGCGTAGTTTCGGCGCAAGGTATTGGTGGTTTTATGAAAGAAAATGCTCCTGGCCTATATCGTCAAATCAAAATATGGCTTTTAAAGCATGAGGGTGTGCTGTGAACGCCTAAGCTTCTTTGCTTAAAGAGCGGGACCAGGCATTAAAAAAGGCCTTCATGAGAGTGTTACTTCTCACTGCAAATGAAGCAAAGGCGTAAAAGGCCATTACTGAATTTCTTGATAGCTTTACTTCGTCTTTATGGCTAAATTGTTTCCGATCCGAAATCTTTTTAAGGGTCATGACGGCTAAGCCAAAAGCCAAGAAACAAAAGCGACGCATTCCAAGCTCTTCTTTTGGAATAAGTAGGATGTAGCTCAATGAGTCTTGAAGTTTTTCATAGGATATCCTTAAGAGTTGCCCTTGAGTAATATCTGCGGGCTTCCAAGAAACACCCCGGGCCCTATCTTCGGGAGAATCTTTGAGAATATTGGTCATCTGCAAGGCTTGACCAAATGCAGTAGCTAAATCCTCATGCCCTTTGATATTTTTTGCAAATGCAGGCGAATGATTACTAAATATCGTAGTGAGTAATTCCCCCACCACTCCTGCAACTACATAGCAATATTTCTCAAATTCTTTTAAATCTTTTAGGCCTGCCTGGGTTTGCTTGTCATGAAAGTAGGACATGCCCTCAGACATGATGGAAACACAGCGACTTACAGCATTCTGATCAGCCTTAGAGCAGGTATGCAAAATTCGTAAAACCGTTGGGGTGTGGGCAATTAGATCTAATTCATTTTGATTACCATAATGCTTTAGTGCCTCAAGACAGGGCTTCACAAAATGATCCACGGGAGTCTTTTCAAGCACAGCATCTAAGAATAATTTAGAGAGTTTTTGCTTCGATTCTGGACTTAAGTCTGCTGCATCTTCGATCGTGTCAACAATGCGGCAAAGCAAATAAGTATTACCCACCACAATCTCAATGCTTGGCGGTAAAAGGGGGATGGTGAGGGCGAAAGTTCGCGACACTGAGTCAAGGATGGCTTTTTGATAAGCCAGGTCAGTGGCAGAGTTCTCGCTAGGGCTGATTTGAGGTGAATTCACCCTTGAATTATGTCAGAGTGGGATGCGCTAGCTGCTGCTCCAAATTGGTACTTATTACCTTACTAACAAAAGTGACAAGGTCATATAATTTCACCAAATTCTTGAAGAAGGAAGCAGGGCGTGCTCATTTGGTTCGTCATTATTTACTGGGTTGTATCTGTGGGCATTGGCCTGTGGGCGGCGCTACGCGTAAAAAATACAGCTGATTTTGCTGCTGCTGGTCATAGTTTGCCCCTTCCTATTGTGACCGCAACGGTATTCGCTACTTGGTTTGGTTCAGAAACAGTCTTAGGAATTCCAGCGACTTTTCTTAAAGAAGGTTTAGGTGGGGTTGTTTCTGATCCCTTTGGATCTTCTCTTTGTTTAATTTTGGTGGGCCTCTTTTTCGCGCGGCATCTTTATAACCGTCGGATGCTCACCATTGGCGATTTCTTCCGTGAAAAATATGGCCGCACAGTAGAGGTATTGGTAACTCTATGTATTGTGGTTTCTTATCTAGGCTGGGTAGCTGCTCAAATAAAAGCATTGGGCTTGGTATTTAATGTCGTTTCTGAAGGTAGCATTTCTCAAACGGGTGGAATGATCATTGGGGCTAGTAGCGTTCTGATCTACACCTTATTTGGTGGCATGTGGTCGGTGGCGATAACGGATTTCATTCAGATGATCATTATTGTGATTGGGATGCTCTACATTGGCGGTGAGTTGACTGCTCAAACTGGTGGGATTGGGGTGGTACTCGAACACGCTGCTGCTGCCGGTCAATTCAGTAATTTTTGGCCCGACATGAATTTAGCTTCCATTCTAGGTTTTGTCGCTGCTCTTTGCACGATGATGCTAGGTTCAATTCCACAACAGGACGTCTTTCAGCGCATCACCTCTTCTAAGAATGCAAATATCGCAGTACAGGCTGCTTTATTAGGCGGTGTGCTGTACTTCATCTTTGCTTTCGTGCCGATGTATTTAGCCTATTCAGCAATTTTGATTAGTCCAGAGTTAGTAAAGGAATATCTCACAACCGATTCACAGATGATCTTGCCAAAATTAATTCTCAACCATGCGCCAGTATTTGCGCAGGTGATGTTCTTTGGCGCTTTGCTCTCAGCAATTAAGAGCTGTGCAAGCGCCACCTTGCTCGCACCATCAGTCACGTTTGCAGAAAATATAGTGAGAGGTTTCTATAAGCACCTCACTGATCAGGATTTGTTGAAAATTATGCGCATCACTGTCTTGTGTTTTGCTGTAGTGGTCACTTTTTTTGCAATTAACTCTGAACTATCTATTTTTAAGATGGTTGAGAGTGCTTATAAGGTCACTTTAGTTGCTGCATTTGTACCTTTGGCGTTTGGGGTGTATTGGTCAAAAGCAAACTCTTTGGGTGGACTGCTCTCTGTAGTCTGTGGTCTAGCCGTTTGGATCAGCTGTGAAATTTTGGCCCCTAATGCCATCTTGCCACCTCAGTTAGCGGGCTTAATAGCCAGCATGATGGGTATGATTTGTGGGAGCTTGGTGCCGAAAGACTTATTAAAATCGGTCTAGGATAAAAATTGCCTAAAAAATAGGCACTAAAAATTGTTTCCCCAAAAAACATTCTCCTCTAATATTGCAGTAATACTAAATTTTTTATTCTTGGGGTTCTTATGAAAATCTGTGTGATTGGCGGCGGCGGCGCTATTGGCGGCTACCTAGCTGTCATGTTGGCGCGGGCAGGTAATGAAGTGACGGTTGTTGCTCGAGGCGCAACTTTAGCTGCCATTAAAGAGCGTGGTCTTGCATTAATTATGGATGACCAACCTGAACCATTGGTTGCTGAGGTAAAAGCGGTTGAAAAAATTACAGATGCTGAGACTCCAGATGTCGTGATGCTGGCTGTAAAGGCGCATCAAGTTGAGCCGATTATTGACGACTTAGCAGCCCTCATGGGTCCGGATACTGTTTTGATTCCGATGCAAAATGGTATTCCTTGGTGGTACTTTCAAAAGCTCGGTGGAGAGTATCAAGATCACTCAGTTGAGACAGTTGACGCTGGCGGTCAAGCAAAGAAGGCGATTAACCCAAATAATATTATTGGTTGCGTTGTATACCCTGCAACCTTTACGCAAGCGCCTGGCGTCATACGTCACGTAGAGGGTAATCGCTTCCCCTTAGGTGAACTAGATGGCAAACCGACTGAGCGTATTCAGAAGATGTCAGAGATGATGGGAGCAGCTGGATTTAAGTCACCGATTTTGGAAGACATTCGCTCAGAGATTTGGCTTAAGCTTTGGGGCAATATGACTTTTAACCCAATTAGCTCTCTGACTCATGGCACTTTGGAGGGTATTTGCCAATACCCATTAACCAAAGATTTGGCGCGCAACATGATGGCTGAAGCACAAACCATTGCTGAAAAGCTGGGAGTGACTTTCAGGGTAGATATTGAGCGACGTATTGCTGGTGCTGAAAAAGTCGGAAGGCATAAAACTTCTATGTTGCAAGACTTAGAGGCTGGCCGTAGCTTAGAAATCGATGCACTTTTGGGTTCTGTGATTGAGCTTGGCAAGATCACTCAAACACCAACACCCTGTTTGAATACGGTTTTTGCTTTGACAAAGTACTTGGATGAAAACGTTCAAGCTTCTAAAGGTAGTCTGGCATTGCCATCGGTATCAGGTTACTAAGAGCTGAAGTAAAAGCTAAAGCAGTAATGAAAAACCCCCTTGCTATGCAGAGTAGCAAGGGGGTTTGTTATGTGGCAGTGGTTTTATTCGAAGCGATTATCGAGTCGACCAACGCCTTCAATAATGATGCTGACATTGCTGCCAGGTTTCATTGATCCAACGCCTACCGAAGTGCCGCAAGCAATAATATCGCCTGGCTCTAAGGGAACATCTTGTGAGATCAGGCTCACTAATTTTGCGGGTGGAAAAATCATGTCCGCAATGGGATAGTTCTGGCGTTCTTGATCATTAAGAATGGTTTTGATAGTTAGCTTACTCGGATCTACATCGGTTGTGATGAAGGGTCCAAATACACCGAAGGTATTAAAGCTCTTGGAGCGAGTCCATTGTGCATAGCCTGGGTCACGATTGAGAATTTCAATGGCGGTGACATCGTTGATACAGGTATAACCAAAAATCGCTTGCGCGGCTTGTGCTTCATCTGCTTCATGGATGGATTTGCCAATGACGATTCCAAGTTCACCCTCGTAGACTACTTTTCCTGAATAGGACTTAGGAGTGCGAATGACTTGGTTGGCGGCGAGAAAAGAGTTGTTTCCTTTGAGAAAGTACAAAGGTTCAGCGGGTACAGCATGTTCCAGCTTGGTAACTAACGCATGAAAGTTATCCACCATGGCAACCATTTTGGATGGAGTGCATGGAATGTCCAATGTGACATCTGCCAATTTAAGGGTTTCACCAGTCGGCTTTGGATTCTTAAATAAATCACCCGAATAAACGGCGATTTGGTCGCCCTGTAACTGACCTAAACCAATTGTTCCTTGATGTTGATATCTGAGCCATTGAGCCATAATTTATTCCTATGATTTAAATATTCAATATGCAATATCTTACAGGGATTAATAGCTCTCTAAGAGTTCTAAGGAAGCCACTTTAGGTTTGTCGTGCGAGAGAGTATTCACATAAAGCACGTAAGGCTGAAGTTGCATCATTTGCTGGAAAATTCTCAATACAAGCTAAAGCTAAGTCAGACTCACGCTTTGCTGCAGCCTGGGTATAGTCAAGTGCTCCAGAGGTTTTCACGGCATTCAGAATTTGTGCAAACACATCGTCTGGCAGGTCTTGATTTTGTTCAATCGCTGCACGGACTAATAGACGATCCTCGTTGCGACCATTTTCGAGAAGATAGATCAAGGGCAGAGTAGGCTTGCCTTCACGCAAATCATCGCCTGCATTTTTGCCCATCTGCGTCGCACTGGCGGTGTAATCCAAAAGATCATCCATCAATTGAAAAGCAGTTCCAATGTGACGCCCAAAGGCGGCAGCCTGCTCGCGCTCTACATCTGTTGCGTTCGCCAGAATCGCGCCAAGTTCGGTTGATGCCTCAAACAATTTTGCTGTCTTATAACGAATGACTTGAAGATAACTGGCTTCATCTACTTCAGGATCATTCATATTAAGGAGTTGCAAGACCTCACCTTCGGCAATCGTATTAGTCGCGTCAGAGAGAATTTGCATCACTCTAAGGTCATTTGGTGCCACCATCATTTGGAAGGCTCTGGAATATAGGAAGTCGCCCACAAGCACGCTAGCCGCATTGCCAAAAGCGGCATTGGCGGTTTCTCGACCCCTTCTAAGGGTGGATTCATCTACGACATCATCATGGAGAAGGGTTGCAGTGTGGATAAATTCGACAACTGCAGCCATTTCAAGAGTGTGCGGGGTTTCTTTGCCATTAGATAAAGCCTTGGCTACTAACATTAAAAGGGCGGGTCTGACCCGTTTTCCGCCAGCCTGGATGATATAGGTGGAAATTTGGTCAATTAAGGCGACTTTTGAAGCCAATCGCTGGCGTATCACCCCGTCTAAGGCCTTGAAATCTAAGGCAATCGGGGCCAGAATTTGGCTTAGGTCGTTGGTTTTGACAGTGCTCATCATGCAAGATATAATAATGGGCTTAGCTTGTCCAGGGTGGATTAGCTTAAATGTAGATATTAATTGAGGTTTCAAACCATGTACGCGGTCATAA
>CANHLB010000027.1 GCA_947461335.1 Burkholderiaceae bacterium
ATTCCACAGACATGGGTAAGCGAAAACGCGCCTCGGGTCGTTTTGAGTGGTGGATTGAACACGCACAACGTGGGCGAGGCGATTGCTCGTCTAAATCCTTGCGCAGTTGACGTCTCTAGTGGCGTAGAAAGCAGCAGGGGTGTTAAAGATCCTGTGCTCATGGCTCAATTTGTAAAAGCAGTGCGCGCAGCAGATGAGAAATCATCATCCCAATAATTTGCTGTAGATAAATCAAAAGAGGTAGCTATGTACGATAAGCCAGATGCACGAGGACACTTTGGTCCTTATGGAGGCGTATTTGTTTCTGAGACATTGATGTATGCATTAGATGAGCTCAAA
This sequence comes from Burkholderiaceae bacterium, assembly GCA_947461335.1. Taxonomy (GTDB): domain Bacteria; phylum Pseudomonadota; class Gammaproteobacteria; order Burkholderiales; family Burkholderiaceae; genus Polynucleobacter. The sequence goes on from CANHLB010000027.1 coordinate 340, forward strand.
GAAGCTTATGCTAAATATCAACACGATCCAGAATTTATTGAAGAGTTTCATTATGAGCTCAAACACTTTGTAGGTAGACCATCTCCGGTTTATCACGCTAAGCGTTGGAGTGAAATGCTCGGTGGTGCACAAATCTATCTCAAGCGCGAAGACTTAAACCATACAGGCGCCCACAAAATTAACAATGTGATTGGCCAGGCGATGTTGGCTAAGCGCATGGGTAAGCCACGTATCATTGCCGAGACAGGCGCTGGTCAGCACGGTGTAGCTACGGCAACCATCTGCGCGCGCTTTGGTCTTGACTGCACGGTATACCAAGGCTCAGTTGACGTCGCTCGTCAGGCACAAAACGTATTTCGGATGAAGTTGCTCGGTGCCAAAGTGGTCCCTGTGGAATCAGGTACCAAAACCCTAAAAGATGCACTTAATGAAGCGATGCGCGATTGGGTGACCAATGTAGAAAATACCTTCTACATTATTGGCACCGTTGCAGGACCGCATCCTTATCCTATGATGGTGAGAGATTTTCAGAGTGTGATTGGTGAAGAATGTAAAGTGCAAATGCCGGAAATGACTGGACGCCAGCCTGACTATGTTTTAGCTTGTGTTGGCGGTGGCTCAAATGCGATGGGTATTTTTTATCCCTACATTGATTTCTCAGAAGTGAAATTAATTGGTGTTGAAGCTGCAGGACATGGATTGGGTAGCGGTTTGCATTCAGCTGCACTCTGTGTTGGGAAGCCAGGCGTCTTGCATGGCAATCGTACTTATTTATTACAGGATGAAAATGGCCAGATTTCTGAAACCCATTCAGTTTCTGCTGGTATGGATTATCCCGGTGTTGGCCCAGAGCATGCTTGGTTAAAAGATTCTGGACGTGCAGACTATGTCGCCATTACTGATGAAGAAGCACTTAAAGCCTTCCATGATTGCTGCCAAATTGAGGGCATTATTCCCGCATTAGAGTCAGCGCATGCCATTGCTTATGCTTGCAAGCTTGCCAAGACTTTGCCAAAAGACAAAACCATCTTGATAAACCTCTCTGGTCGTGGCGATAAAGATATGCACACAGTTGCGCAAGCTACCGGTTCTGAAGGTTAAGAAAAATAGTATGTCAAAAATTACTGCACTCTTTAAAGAGTTAAAGGCAACAGGTAAAAAAGGACTCATTCCTTTCATTACTGCAGGTGATCCTGATCCAAAGTTCACGGTTGAGTTGATGCATGCATTAGTGCGCGGCGGATCTAGCATCATTGAGTTAGGCGTGCCTTTCTCTGACCCAATGGCTGATGGTCCAGTGATCCAAAGATCATCTGAGCGCGCGTTGACGCATGGTGTGACATTGCATAGCTGCTTGGAGATGGTGAAAGAGTTTCGCAAGCAAGATGCTAAGACACCCGTTGTCTTGATGGGTTATGCAAATCCTGTTGAGCAAATGGGGGCAGAGCGTTTTGCAACAGAAGCCAAAGCTGCTGGAGTGGATGGCGTATTGGTGGTAGATTACCCACCAGAAGAATGTGTTGATTTTGCTGCGCGCATGCGTGTTGCAGGTATCGACCCAATTTTCTTATTAGCTCCAACTTCATCACACGAACGTATTAAAGAGGCAGCCAAAATCGCTTCGGGTTACATCTATTACGTTTCCATGCGTGGGGTCACTGGCGCTTCTCATCTAAATACCCAAGATGTAGCCTCCATCATCCCTAAAATTCGCGAGGAGACTGACATTCCGATTGCTGTAGGCTTTGGTATCAGTGATGCAGCTAGCGCCAAGGCGGTATCTCAAAGCGCTGATGCGGTGGTGATTGGCAGCCGCATTATTCGTCTTTTAGAGGAAGCGCCTCCTGGGCAGGCAGTACAATCACTGGAAAACTTCATTCGTGAGATTCGCGATGCATTGGATAGTTAGAAACTAATGAGCTGGATAGATAAATTACTCCCACCCCAAATTCAACATACTGATCCTGCGAATCGAAAATCAGTACCGGAAGGATTGTGGGTTAAGTGTCCTAGTTGTGAAACAGTTCTATACAGCACTGACATTGAAGCTAATCTTTCGGTATGTCCAAAATGCAGTCATCACATGCGCATTGGCGCGCGCCAACGCTTAGATAATCTACTTGATCCTAAGGGTCGTTATGAAATCGGCGCGGATATTTATCCGACTGACCCACTGAAATTTAAAGACTCTAAAAAATACCCAGACCGTATTAAAGAAGCAAACGATGCGTCTGGTGAATCTGAGGCTTTAATTGTGATGGGTGGCAAGATTGAATCTATTCCAGTGGTTGCCGCTTGCTTTGAATTCCAGTACATGGGCGGTTCAATGGGCTCAGTTGTGGGTGAACGTTTTGCCCGTGGTGTTCAAGATGCCATTGCTAAAAAATGTGCCTTCATATGCGTTACCGCTACTGGTGGCGCCCGCATGCAGGAGAGCTTATTGTCTCTATTTCAAATGGCAAAGACTAACTCCATGTTGACCTTGCTATCTAAAAAAGGCTTGCCCTATATCAGCGTATTAACTGACCCAACGATGGGTGGTATTTCTGCAAGTTTTGCTTTTATGGGTGATGTAGTGATGGCTGAACCAAAAGCCTTAATTGGTTTTGCCGGTCCGCGCGTAATCGAACAAACAGTTCGTGAAAAATTACCCGAAGGTTTTCAGCGTTCGGAGTTCTTAATGCAAAAGGGTGGTATCGATATGATTGTCGACCGCCGCCAAATGCGCGGAGAGATTGCACGCCTACTAGCGCTCTTGCAAAAACTTCCAGAGCCTGCGATTGCGGGTAGCTCAGCCGTCTAAGCGCTTGAGCACAGCACACCAAGCCCCAATTCTTTTTCCTAGCCTAGAGGCTTGGCTTAGCCACCTAGAAACCGCTCATCCGGTTGGTATTGATATGGGGCTCGAGCGCATCAATCGAGTCAAGGCTGCATTAGATCTTCACTTTGATTGCCCAGTGATTACGGTTGCTGGTACCAATGGCAAAGGCTCAACCTGTGCCTATCTTGAGAGTATTTTATTGGCCTCGGGCTATCGAGTAGGCTGTCATACTTCACCACACTTACTCATGTTTAACGAGCGTGCTCGCCTGAATGGGCAAGTGGTCAATGATGACCTATTGTTAGAAAACTTTGCTGCGGTTGAAAAGGCGCGCGTGAGTTTGGTGGATGCACCAACGCTAACCTATTTTGAATTCACAACTTTGGCCATCATGTATCTCTTCTCAAAATCAAACTTGGATGCAGTGATTTTAGAGGTAGGCATGGGTGGACGTTTAGATGCCGTCAATATTGTGGATGCGGATTGCGCTATTGTTACGAGTATTGATATTGACCATGCAGACTTCTTAGGGAGTACTAGAGAGGCGATTGGTCTTGAGAAAGCTGGCATCTTCCGCCCTGGTCATATTGCAGTATGCGGCGATCCTGTTCCCCCTCAATCATTAGTCGACTATGCCGAAAAACTAGGCTGTGATCTTTGGTTGCAAGGGCGTGATTACAATTTTCAAGGCGATAAGCAGCAATGGGGTTGGGCAGGGCGCAAGAAACGTTTCAGTGGTCTTGGCTATCCAGCATTGCGAGGTGCCAATCAAATTCTGAATGCTTCTGCAGTGATTGCTGCTTTAATGGCTTTGCACCAACGTTTACCAGTCAGCGCGCAGGATATTCGTAATGGCTTTGCTCTAGTTGAGTTGCCGGGTCGTTTTCAGGTACTACCAGGTCAGCCGACCGTAGTTTTGGATGTGGCTCACAACCCCCATGCTGCCGCTACTCTGGCTCAAGGCTTAGACAAAATGGGCTACCACCCCTATACCTATGCCATTTTTGGAGCTATGGCAGATAAGGATATCGATGGGGTTATCAAGCCTTTATTGGAGATTGTCGATTTCTGGTTTTGTACTGATTTACCAACCCCTAGAGCTGCCAGTGCGAAAGCTTTGGCACAGAGGCTTGAGGCTATGGGTGTGAAGCCTCAAAACGGTTCTGATGGCGGCATTGAGTGCTTCTCAGACCCTGCTGCAGCGTATCAAAAAGCACTATCAAAAGCGGGTGAGGGTGATAGAATTACGGTATTCGGATCCTTTTATACAGTTGCAGGCGTAATGATTTACCGAAACAACCAGGCCCATTGATCCATGATTCGTTTACCGAGCTTCTTTAAGCGAAAAACACAGGCTGATGACCTTGAGCTAGGTTCAGTAGGGAGACGCACCGCTCAGCGTGCTGCCCCGCGTAGCTTTCAACGTGCTGCGGAAGCAGAAGAACTTGCCCTCACAGAAGATCCAGAACAACAAAGAGCGCGCCATCGTTTAATTGGTGCTGCAGTATTGGTCCTCATTGCAGTAGTTGGTTTGCCACGTGTTTTGGATAATAGCCCCAAATCTGCGCCTAATGACATTGCTGTCAATATTGTGACTAGCCTGCCAATTCCTGGCAGCGATGTAAAGACTGTTGAGAAATCCAAAGCAGAAGTTGTTACAGAGCCAGCAAAAGAAATTCCTAAAGCTGCTGTTGTTCCTGAGCCAAAAGTTGAAGCTAAGCCAGAGCCAAAAGCAGAAATCAAAACTGAAACTAAGCCAGCGCTAGCGCCGAACAAAGCTGCTGGACTAGGCTTAGCTGCTGGGGAAGAGGTTGTTGCGGCACCGAATACAAAACCTAAGGTTGATAGTCAAGTGAAGGCCGATAGCACTAGCCCCGATAACGTGACTAGTAATAGCACTGCAAATGGCTCAGGTAAATATGTCATTCAGATTGGTGCATTTGCATCAGAAGAGCGCGCTAAAGGTTGGATTGCAAAACTCAAAGAGCAAAAGATTCCAAATTACGTAATTAATAGAAACGGCACTGATGGTGTCAAACTCTATGTTCTTCGTGCCGGCCCTTATGCCGATAAAGATGCTGCAGAGCTAGCCGAAAAGAAAATTAAGGCGATGGGTCTCTCACCAAGACTTGTTGAGACTGGTAAACAGTAATGGAATACTTATCCACCTTAAAGCTAACATCGGTGGATTACTTCACCCTAGTTGTGCTCTTAGTGTCTGCCTTAGTAGGAATTTCTCGTGGCTTATTTAAAGAGGTGCTTGCTCTTGCCTCGTGGTTTGTAGCTGCATGGGTTGCTTATCACTATACGAATTATCTTGCCACTGAATGGCTCTCAGCATTCCATCTAGATGAGTTACTTAGTCTTGGTGTGGGCTTCCTCATTCTCTTTATATTGTCATTGATCATTTGTGGATTATTCGGTGGCTTAGTACAGAAAATTATTTTGTCAGCAGGTTTAAGTTTGACAGATCGATTCTTGGGATTGGTATTTGGCCTAGCGCGTGGCGGTTTGATTGTTGTCATTCTGGCTACATTGGCCGCATTAACTCCAATTCCGCAAAGCATGGCCTGGAAAAACGCGATTACAAGACCAGCTATGGATATGGCAACCGGTTTAATTAAAGGTTGGCTACCAGCTGACTGGGCAAAGCAATTGGGTGAGGCAATGCCTAAAGTAACACCTACCATTACTCCTAAATTCACAATAGGAAGCTAGATTATGTGCGGCGTCGTCGGAACTATTTCCCACTCACCAGTAAATCAACTTCTATATGACGCTTTGTTGCTCTTGCAACATCGCGGACAAGATGCAGCTGGTATCGCAACCATGAACGGTAACTCGTTCACCATGCATAAAGCCAATGGTCTAGTGCGTGACGTATTTAGAACTCGCAATATGCGTAGCTTGGTTGGCAATGCCGGCATTGGTCAGGTGCGTTACCCGACGGCCGGTTCGGTAAGTAGTGAAGAAGAGGCTCAACCTTTTTATGTCAGCGCTCCGTATGGAATTGTGTTGGCGCATAACGGAAATCTCACTAATGCTCCAAGTTTACGTGTGGAGATGGCTTATCGTGACCGCCGCCACATTAATACTAGCTCTGACACTGAAGTGCTTTTGAACGTCTTAGCTGATGAGCTACAAAAAGAAACGAATAGTGCTGCCTTGGATGAGGGCGCTATGTTTAATGCAGTTACAGCAGTTACCTCTCGGGTTAAAGGTTCGTATGCCGTAGTCTCTTTGATTGCGGGATATGGTTTATTAGCATTTCGCGATCCCTTTGGGATCCGTCCTTTATGTATCGGTCGCATTGATACTCCACAGGGTCCTGAGTGGATGGTCACCTCAGAGTCAGTGGCTCTCGAAGGTTTAGGTTTTACCTTTGTGCGTGATGTAAATCCAGGTGAAGCGATTTATATTGATCTTGATGGTAACTTCTACTCACGTCAGTGTGTACCGGATGCTGTTCTAACGCCTTGCATATTTGAATACGTCTATATGGCGCGTCCAGATTCGACCATTGATGGAGTGATTGTCTACAACGTGCGTATGCGCATGGGTGATTATCTTGCTGAGAAGATTCGCAAAGAGACTAATGTCGATGAGATCGATGTGGTGATGCCAATTCCGGATTCAAGTCGTCCAGCTGCAATGCAGGTAGCCAAGAATTTAGGCGTAGATTACCGCGAAGGCTTCTTTAAGAATCGTTACATTGGTCGTACCTTCATCATGCCAGGACAGGCAGTTCGTAAAAAGTCAGTACGTCAAAAACTCAATGCCATGCGTATCGAGTTTAAAGATAAAACGGTATTGATTGTGGATGACTCTATCGTTCGAGGTACTACTTCATTTGAGATTGTGCAGATGGCACGCGAGTCAGGCGCAAAGAAGGTGATCTTTGCTTCGGCTGCTCCACCTGTGCGCTTCCCAAATGTTTATGGAATTGATATGCCAACCCGTAGCGAGTTGGTAGCTTATGGCCGTACCGATGAAGAAATCAACAAGATGATTGGTGCTGATCAGTTAATCTATCAAAGTGTTGAGGATATGAAGCAGGCTGTGCGCGATATCAATCCCAATCTGAAAAACTTTGAGGCCTCTTGCTTTGATGGTAATTACATCACTGGCGATATTACAGAGTCCTATTTAGATGCCTTGGAGGCAGCTAGAAACACCTCGGCAGCAAAAGCAGATCGTCAGCGTGATTCAAGTGACTTTGCCCGCTCCCAGCTTCATCTGCATTTAGCTACCGAAGACTAAAAAGCGACAGGAAATTGCCTCCAATGAGGCAATTCTTCAATTCGGTGTCAAAATAGCATTATGAAAAGCAAAACCATACGAAAAAAACCAGATTTTTCTAAGCTGGCCCTCGAGACCTTAGCGGTCCGTGCTGGCACTCGTCGTACCGCTGAATATCAAGAACATTCAGAGGCGATGTTTCTGACTTCCAGTTTTTGCTTTGATAGTGCCGAACTAGCTGCGGATGGTTTTGCCCATGCAGACCAAGGCTTTATATATTCTCGCTTTACCAATCCCACTGTCAGCATGTTTCAAGATCGTTTGGCCGCTCTAGAGGGTGGTGAGGCATGTATTGCAACTGCATCTGGCATGTCTGCTATTTTGACCATGGTAATGGCGCATCTACAAGCAGGTGACCATGTGGTTTGCTCGCGCTCAGTATTTGGTGCAACCGTTCAGTTATTCACTAATATCTTAGGTCGCTTTGGGATTACAACAACTTATGTTGATTTGGCTGATACCAAGTCATGGCAGGCTGCTGTCCAAGCAAATACGAAACTCTTCTATCTGGAAACACCCTCCAATCCTTTGACAGAAATTGCCGATATTAAAGCAATCTCAAAGATTGCCAAGAAGGCAAAAGCCTTGTTTGCTGTAGATAACTGTTTCTGTACCCCAGCCTTGCAAAAGCCATTGGCTCTTGGTGCTGATGTAGTGATTCATTCGGCAACAAAGTATTTAGATGGCCAAGGTAGGATGGTTGGCGGCGCGATCGTGGGAAGCAAAGACTTCATCATGGGCAAAGTGTTCCCCTATGTCCGCACAGCAGGTCCAACCATGTCTGCATTTAATGCCTGGGTATTTCTGAAAGGCTTAGAGACTCTTGAGTTGCGTATGAAGCAGCAGAGTCAGAATGCGCTCGCATTAGCCCAGTGGCTAGAAAAGCAGTCTGGCGTAGAGCGCGTCTATCATCCGGGACTCCCATCTCATCCTCAGCATGCCTTGGCAAAACGCCAGCAAAAAGCGGGTGGAGCAATTGTGTCTTTCACCTTAAAGGGTGGTAAGAAAGCGGCTTTCAAACTGATTAACCAAACCAAGCTCTGCTCAATCACAGCAAACCTTGGTGATACACGAACAACGATTACTAATCCAGCGACGACTACCCATTGCCGGGTGTCTCCTGAGGCCAGAAAAGCTGCAGGTATTACTGATGGCTTGGTACGGATTGCAGTTGGCCTCGAAAATATTAATGATCTAAAGAGCGATCTTGTTGGTGGACTCAAAAAATAATCAAGTTCATCAAAGTGAATACTTGAACTTTGATGATGCTAAAGAGTTCTGGAACAAACGCTTTGAGAAGGAAGAGTTTATCTTTGGTAAAGAACCAAATGAATATCTCGCTCTGCAAGCCAAAACCCATTTAAAGCCAAATCAAAAAGTTCTCTGTATTGCTGATGGTGAAGGTCGGAATGGTGTTTGGCTGGCTAAGCAGGGTATGCAAGTTGTTGGTTTTGATGTCTCTGACATTGCTTTAAAAAAAGCCAAGCAGTTTGCTAAAGAAAATCAAGTGGAGATTGTCTATTCACTATCAGATACTGATGGCTTTAACTGGCAAGAAAATACATACGATGCAGTGATTGGGATTTTTATCCAGTTTGCTGAGCCACAGATGCGTGCTCGCATCTTTCAGCAAGCATACAAAGCCTTAAAACCTGGCGGTATCTTCATATTGCAAGGCTATACCCCAAAGCAGCTAGAGTACAAAACAGGTGGCCCATCTTTAATCGAGCACCTCTATACAGAGGAAATGATTCGAGGGCTAGCGAAAGACTTTCAAATATTGGATTTGCGCTCTTATGAAAAAGAACTGAATGAAGGCGCAAGACATGCTGGGATGTCTGCTTTATTAGGTCTTGTTGCTAAGAAGTAAGGCGGCGTGGATCATTGATAGGGCGAAGGGGCATGATGTGAATCTTAGTCCCATCAATTTCTAGATGAGTATTTTTTCCTACCTCTAATTCCAGTCGCTTTACTTCTGCAGCTGAAGCTTCCCAGATCAGCTTATGAGTAGCATTATTCAGAAGTAGTTGAATGACTGCAATTTGTCCAAGGGTGCTGATTTGCTCTACATGGGCCTCAATCGAGCTTGAGCTAGGCGCCGCATGAAGGCTGATGCCATCGGCTGGGACAACCCAGGCAACTGGAGTATTAGGAGGAATCTTGCCCTTATCCAACACTTCAAATACGGTACTACAAGCATCCCATCTGAGCTTGCCTGCAGTAAAGACCCCTGAAAACTTATTATTGATACCCACTAGTTCTGCAACGCGAGAGTTTCTGGGCCTCTCAAAAAGAACTTGAGGTTGAGCAGTTTGCAAACCAACGCCTTGATCAATGACGGTAATGCGATCTGCTAATAAATCTGCTTCACGAAGATCATGGGTAACTAATAGAATGGGAATATTTAAATCTTTACGAAGCTCGGCAAGAGTTTTGTAGAGTCCTTGACGCGTTGGCGCATCTACTGCAGAAAAAGGCTCGTCTAATAGTAAGATCTTAGGTGATCTTGCCAAGGCTCTTGCAAGTGCAACACGCTGTTGTTGGCCACCAGATAGTTGATTGGGCATACGATGACTTAATTCGCTAATACCCATGCGATTAAGCCATTGTGCAGCTTGTACTTTACGTTCACCAAAGTCAGGAACTGAGTTGTATAGTGGTATGCAGACATTTTCTAGTGCAGATAAGTGTGGAAAGAGTGCATATTGCTGAAATAGAAATCCACAGGAGCGTTGTGCAGGCCCCAAAAGGGTAGTAATACCGCTGATTTCACTGGCTTCAAACCAGAGCTCGCCATCGCATTCAATTTTTCCAGCATGAGCGTGGTTAAGTCCGGCAATTGTGCGCAAGGCGGTGGTCTTTCCGCTGCCTGAGGGGCCTACTAAGGCATGTAGCTCACCAGCAAAGCATTCGAGCGAGAGTTGCAAAGGGTTGGGCGTGGTCTGCGAGAGCTTAATCTTGAGCATTAAGCTCTCCACTCTTTAGCACGAGAAGCTTGACGGCCGAAGACGCCATAAGAGATTGCAATTGCTACAAGCGATGTGGCTAACAAGATCAAGGAAAGAACGCCAGCTCCAGATGTATCAAAGCTTTGCACTTTGTCGTAAATGGCAATGGATACCGTTTTGGTTTCTCCAGGAATGGCGCCACCCACCATCAGGACTACACCAAATTCTCCGAGGGTATGCGCAAAGGTAAGCACAGCAGCGCTGGTGATCCCTCGCCAAGCTAGAGGCAATTCAATCAGGCGAAAGATTTGCCAATCAGAAAGGCCGCTGACTTGGGCGGCTTCAATAATTTCTGGGTTAATCGCTTCAAAGGCACGCTGTATTGGCTGGATGGCAAATGGCAAATTGACTATCAGGGAGGCAATCAGAATGCCAGTAAATGAAAATACCAGCGGTATACCGAATAAGCTTTTGCCACCCAAGCCCACCAATAGGTAATAACCCAAGACCGTGGGCGGTAGAACGAGGGGCAGCGCTAGGCCTGCCTCAATCCAAGACTTGCTTTTACCTACTCTTTGGAGCCTATGGGCAACCCAGATCCCAAAAGGCAGAATGAGGACAAGAGTCCAGAAGGCAAGCTTTAAAGAGAGAAGAATGGCATCCATATCCATCAGTTGATTGTATCTTTAGATTTCTTAGGGTATTTCACTATAGGAGAAGTAAGCAAAAAGGCGTTAAATGCATCTATACGCATATATTCATATAAAGAAGGCTTATGAAGGCTAGGGTTCAAAAAGCAACAAAGAACTTATCTCCCAAGCAGATGGAGAAAGTATTTCTTAAAGTAGCGGCCTATTTTAGTGTGCTGTCTGAGCCTACCCGTCTTCGAATCATGTACGCCATCTGTGCTGGAGAAAAATCAGTATCTGAAGTTGTGGAGATGTGCAGCTCAAGTCAGGCCAATGTTTCAAGACATTTATTGGCGTTGCATAAGGCTGGAATTTTGCTCAGGCGCAAAGAGGGCGTTACGGTGTATTACTCAATTGCTGATAACGCCACTGTAGAGATGTGTCAGTCTGTTTGTGCAAAGATTGCTGAAGGTATTCATTAACTTTAGAGGATGTATTCTCAAGCAAAGGTCAAATGACTAAGAAGCAAATTGAATTAAGTGCTCAGGATATTTCAACGGTTGAGAAACCTATTAATAGAGCGCGCCTGGTTAAAGCACCAGAGCATTTCATACCTCAGGAGCTCATTGCTGATATCAATGCCAATGGGCTTGATGAAACTCGCCGCGGCTTTCTGCGTAAAGGTTTCTTCTCAGCCTTAGGGGGAGTTGCTGCAGGCTTGGTAGCCCCATCGGCATTTGCTGCCGGTGAAGGCGACCCAGCGATCTTAGAAAAGCAAGAATGGCAAACTACCCTTGGTAAGAACGTGGCGACAATGCCATATGGAGTACCATCTATCTATGAAGCAAATCTCATACGCCGTGAATCACCAGGTTTAACACGCGTATCCGCTGCTTCAGTGGCATTTACACCGCTACAGGGTTTATTTGGAACGATTACGCCAAACGGTTTGCACTTCGAGCGCCATCATCAGGGTTG
>CANHLB010000028.1 GCA_947461335.1 Burkholderiaceae bacterium
TCCTTATGGTGTTATTCCCAGGCCGATTCCTTTTCCTGAAAAAATCACGGCTGTTGCTGCTGGTATGCATTACTCGCTGGCACTATCTTCAAGTGGAAAAGTCTATGCCTGGGGTTGGAATGGCTTTGGCCAACTCGGTTTAGGTGATTTAAGGCCACGCAGGACTCCAACTGTGATTCCAAACCTCACTGGTGTTCGTTCTATTGCAGCGGGGGAGATGCATTCACTTGCTATTGGAAAGAGTCAGATGCTAGGTTGGGGCAATAACAGCTCCAAGCAAATTGCTAAGGCTGCTGATAAACAAATGACACCTTTCTCCATCTTGGATATTGCTTAAGACTGATCATGCCTAAGCCTAAGATCATTACTCATGACACTACACGCCGCAATTTTATGCGCATGGGCGTGAGCGTAGCTTCAGGGATTGCTATCCCAGCAGGCTTGATAGCATGTAGTCGTGAGGGTGGTAATGCTCCACATCCCCTACAAACCTTTGTGCAGCCTCCAATGTTGGAAGCGAAAAATGGTTTGCTCGATCTTACTTTGACAGCATCATATTGGGATAGCAAGCTATCTGGCGCTGATCCGAAGCAACAGTACCCTGTCTCATTACGCGCTTATGGTTATGAATCCAATGGTCCCAGTTACTCTGGTCCAACATTGGTAGTAAAGGGTGGTGATCAGTTACGTATTAAGTTAGTAAATAACTTACCAGTGAATCCACCTTTCTTGGCACTCCGTGATCCAACGAATTACATGAAGCCCAATACGACTAATTTACATACCCATGGCTTGCATGTATATCCAGGTATTTACTCAGATAAGAAGCCGTTAGAGTATGGCGACTATGTCGTTGACCCAAACTACGGTGGTGTTACTCCCAAAGGAGATACACGCCAATATGTCTACAACTTGCCAATTGATCATCCAGCTGGCCCTTTCTACTACCATCCTCAATATCATGGCTCTAGCGCTATTCAAGTAGCGAGCCTCATGCAAGGCGCCATCATGGTCCGTGGTCCTGTGGATGAGTTACCAGAAATGGCGCAAGCTAAAGAATTGATTTTCTTATTTCAAGCCCCGTACTTTGCGAATAATCAAACGGCTGATAACTATGGGGTAAAGGATGGGCAGCTAGAAAAGTTCTCCCAAGTAGCCAATCATCCTACGGGATTTGGCCTGAGAAATAACAACTTAGCAAATGCTAAGGAATATATTGATGCCCAACCTGTTCTCATTAATGGAGTACGTCAGCCTACTATTGTGATGGAAAGTGGCGAGGTACAAAGATGGCGTTTTATTAATACCCAAGTCTTTAACTATCTCAACTTGAGCTTAGATGAGCATGTACTTCATCAATACACAATGGATGGCTGGGGTAGCAGCACTTATCAAGACTATCCCGATGCAAGGCAAAAAGGTGGCAGAGGCATTATTTTGGCGGCCGGTAATCGCTCCTCAGCGGTGATTAAAGCAGGAACGCCTGGTACTTACTTACTCAGATCGCTACCAGTGAAGATAGCTCAAGGTGAGCAGACAGCCGTTCTACCTGGAGACGTCTTAGCCAAGATCATTGTGCTTGAGCCACAGAAATTGAAAGAGCAAGAGAAGTCTTTCGCCACTGCAATTCCTGCAGTGCCACTACCAATATCAGATTACTTAAAACCTATTACCGATTCAGAGTTTGCTAGTGCAGGCGGTAAGAAACGTAGCATCCTGTTTAATATGGTTGGTAATGAGTCACTGGAGTCTGCTGCAAGTACTCAGTCAGCATGGGATAAGGTTATGAGTAAAGCTGGTGGGATGGCGCAAGAAGTGGAAGAGTCGTTTAAAAGTAACCTCGCCAAAGCCAAGCAAGAAGTATCAAAGATCACTGGCAAGCCTGTTGAGGGATCGACTTATATTCCTCCATTTAAGATGCCAGTGTATGAATATCAACTACAAGCCTCTAACACCAGTACTCAGAATGTCATTTTGGGTGCTGTTGAGGAGTGGACTATTTTCAATTTCAATCCTATCGCCCATGCATTTCATATTCATGTCAATCCCATGTATATCACCAAAGTCAACGGTAATTCAGTGAAACCCTATTGGTGCGATACAGTAGCCTTACCGCCAGGAGGAACGCCTGAAATGCCGACCTCTATTACTTTTCGCATGCGCTTTAACGACTTCACGGGACCCTATATTCTGCATAGTCAAATGTTGCAAGAGTCAGATTTAGGAATGATCCAACTGGTAACCGTAGTGCCGGTATAGATCTAGAGATTAGATCTCTAGGTTATCAATCAAGCGTGTTTGACCAATCTTAGCTGCTGTGAGAATCACAAGTGGCTCGCCAGCTTGTAGACCTTCATTAGAAGCGGGCGCCAAATCACTTTGTTTACGAATAGCAATGTAATCCGGATTCCAGCCCCGTCCGGTAAGTGTGGCTACTGCTTTCTTTTCAATCTCAGAGAGTGACTGCGTATTAGCTTCTTTTAATTGCAGAACTTGATCGCGAACGTTCTGCAAGGTTCTTTGTAGCTCTGGTGCTTCAGCGCGTTCTTCTACCGAGAGATAGCCATTGCGTGATGAAAGAGCTAGGCCATCATCAGCACGAATGGTTTCAGCAGGAACGATGCTGACTGGCAAGGCAAACTGTTTGGCCATTTGCCGAATAATCATGAGTTGTTGGTAATCTTTCTTTCCAAAGACGGCTACCTTGGGCTCTACGCAAGAAAACAGTTTCAATACAACCGTGCAAACACCTTTGAAGAAGCCAGGGCGAAATTCTCCTTCGAGGATATCGCCGAGCTGCTGTGGTGGGTCAACTCGGTATTCCTGTGGCTGCGGGTATAAATCACGCTCTGTCGGCGCAAACAGAATATAGACACCTTCTTTTTCTAATTTCTCGATATCCGCTTGCATGGTGCGGGGGTAGCTATCAAAGTCATCATTGGGGCCAAATTGGAGGCGATTGACAAAGATGCTTGCAACTACTGGGTCGCCATGCTGTCTTGCCAGGCGCATGAGTGATAAATGCCCCTCATGTAAGTTACCCATAGTTGGTACAAATGAAGCACGGTTTTGACCGCGCAAGTGATCGCGTAACTCTTGTATATCGCTAATGATTTTCATGCAACAGGAGTATAGGCGAGGCGCACATAAATTGGTGCATAGGGTTCAGCTTGCGTAATCTCAACCAAAGCTTCGCGTGAGAGCTCGAGCATTGCAATGAAGTTAACAATGACGACTGAGACACCACCACCAGATTTAATCGCGTCTTCAAATAGCTCGCCAAACTCTACAAAGCGGGTGCTTTGCAGGCGACGCAAAATCCGGGTCATAAAGTCACGGACAGATAATTGTTCGCGGGTAATGGTGTGATGTTCATTCAGTTTGGCACGATGCAAAACGTCACGCCAGGCCATTTGCAGGTCATCTAAGTTTACTTCTGGCCAGGTGATGGCAACTGTGGTGTCTACAAAGCCATGTGCTATTTGGAAGTCACGACCCTGTTGCGGAATTTGGTCGAGCTCTTGAGCAGCAAGCTTCATACGCTCATACTCTAAGAGGCGACGCACTAATTCTGCGCGCGGATCATCTACTTCTTCTTCGCTATCCGCCTTCTTCATCGGCAGCAGCATACGAGATTTAATTTCGATCAACATCGCTGCCATCAATAAATACTCAGCGGCTAGCTCTAAATTGGTATGACGAATTTGGTCAATGTAGCTCAGGTACTGTTGAGTAACCTGCGCCATTGGAATATCAAGTACGTTGAAATTCTGCTTACGAATGAGGTAAAGTAAAAGATCTAGTGGGCCTTCAAATGCCTCTAGAAAAACTTCTAGAGCATCTGGTGGAATATAAAGATCGGTGGGAAGCTTAAAGAGAGGTTCGCCGTAAAGTTTGGCGAACGCTGCTGACATCCCATCGGTGACAGACGGAGTGCTATCTAATAAACTGGAAGTCGACTCGGCGCCTGACGCATTGCTCGTATTAGTCATTCGAATATACGTAAGCGCGTTGTTTTAATTTGGCAGCTTTTGCGCGGCGTTGATCTTCAACGCTCAGGGGTTCTTTGTCCCATAGCAGGGCACGACCAGCTTGTTGGTCTGCCTCGAGCTGGGGTTTCTCAGACTTGAGTTCATTTAAGAACTGGGTGATTTCAGATTGATATCTTGCCATGGTATTTCCTAAAATACTCAATAAATTCAATGACTTATACAGTTTAATTGCAAAAGTCATCTAAGGACTACACCCGCCATTATAGGTGCTTTTTAGGGTGATTTTTACAAGTTTGCCGCTAGCAAAGCCTCAATTTGAGGGGCTTCCACACGAGCCATCAGGTGCTTATAGGCCTTGACCGGGTTCTTGCTGGAAAGTGGAATGCTGATATCGCTCCAAGATTGCGGAGGTATAGAGAAGAACTCTTCGACCCCCATAGCCACCTGTGGAATCACTGGCTTGAGATACAAGCTCAGCATGCGGAAAGCCTCAAGAGTAACGCTGCAAACACGCTGCAAGTCAGCATCTCGTTCTGAATCTTTGGCAATTTCCCAAGGCTTGTTTTCATCAACAAAGGCGTTTACCTTATCAGCTAGCTCCATGATGGTGCGCAAGGCTTTTGCATACTCGCGCGCTTCATAAAGCGCTGCAATTCTTTCACTTGATGCAGCAATTTCTTTGAGCAGGGGATTATTCATGGCTTCATCTGAGACAACGCCACCAAAACGTTTTACTAAGAAGCCTGCGCTACGACTTGCAATATTGATGTACTTACCCAATAAATCACTGTTCACTCGTGCAACAAAGTCTTGCAGATTTAAATCTAAATCTTCCATGCTGTCATTAAGCTTAGTTGCGAAATAATAGCGGAACCACTCAGGATTAAAGCCACAGTCAATCACGCTTTTAGCAGAGATCAAGGTACCACGTGATTTACTCATCTTCTCACCATCCACAGTCAAGAAGCCATGAGCAAATACATTAGTCGGCGTACGATAGCCTGAAAAATGCAGAGTCGCTGGCCAGAAGAGGGTGTGGAAATACAGAATATCTTTTCCAATAAAATGGTATTGCTCAGTGGTGGTGTCTGGCTTGACCCACTCGTCAAAGTTCAGCCCTTTTGCCTGGCAGTAATTGAGAAAACTAGCGTAGTAGCCAATAGGGGCATCAAGCCAGACATAAAAGTACTTGCCTGGAGCGTCAGGGATTTCAAAGCCAAAATAGGGAGCGTCGCGAGATATATCCCAATCACCTAGCTTACTTTCACCTGGCTGACCAACCCACTCTTTCATCTTATTGCGAGCTTCGGGTTGCAAAGGAGTTTTGACTTGAGTCCATTCGCGTAAGAAGGTTTCACAACGTGGATCGGATAGTTTAAAGAAATAATGATCCGAAACTTTCTTAATAGGGGTTGCACCGCTCACTACTGAGAAAGGGTTCTTCAGATCAGTAGGAGAGTAAGTGGCACCACATTTTTCGCAGTTGTCGCCGTATTGATCTTTAGCGCCGCACTTAGGGCATTCACCTTTAATAAAGCGATCTGGTAGAAACATTTCTTTGACTGGATCATAGGCTTGCTCGATGGAGCGCTTTTCAATCAGACCGGCATCACGTAATTTGAGATAGATACTTTGCGCGAGTTTCTCATTCTCAGGACTGTCAGTAGTGTAGTAGTTATCAAAGGAAATTAGAAAGTGATCAAAGTCGCGCTTATGCTCTTTCCATACATTAGCGATTAGTTCCTTTGGCGTGATTCCTTCTTGCTCTGCACGCAACATGATGGGTGTGCCATGAGTATCGTCGGCACCAACGTAATGCACTTCATGACCACGCATCCTCTGAAAGCGCACCCAAATATCGGTCTGCACATATTCCACCAAATGGCCAATATGGATCTGACCATTGGCATAAGGCAGGGCGGAGGTGACAAGAAGACGACGCTGGGGGCTACTCATGTAATGCGGACTTAAATAAGAAGGTTAAATTAGGGGTAATACACAATTATGCAAGCTTGTGCAGTGATTTTAGTCTGCGGTTAAAGTAAACACCGCGAAGTCGCCTCAAATATCGATAAACTCCAATCTCCACCCGATTCAGAAAGCATTACATGGCCGTAAAACCAAATATCCAGATGTCTAGTGCCTCAGTGCCTGTGGTGCACGAGGTCGAGATATTGGATGAGGCTGGCAGAAAAAAGCTGACCCATGTCCCTGGAGAGCGCCCCTTAACCATTTATTTGGATAAGCGTGAGTTAGTGACTTTAATGACCCTTGGAAGTGCTCCTGAAGCCTTGGTTCTAGGTTATTTGCGCAATCAGCGTTTAGTCGAGTCCCCCCACGATATTGAAAGCATCCAAGTGGACTGGGAGACCGATTCTGCTGCCGTCAAGACTCGCCGTAGCACAGTCGATATCGATGCGCTTACGAGCAAGCGGGTTGTCACTACCGGTTGTGGTCAGGGCACGATGTTTGGTGGGCTAATGGAGGAGATGTCAGAGATCTCTCTTCCAGATGGACCCAATCTATCCCAAGAGGCAATCGTCGCATTGATCGATACGATTCGAGTACACGATTCCATCTACAAAAAGTCGGGCTCGGTTCATGCCTGCGCTGTATTTGAGAGGCAAGGCAATGATGGGGTGCGACTCCTTTACTTTATCGAGGATGTTGGCCGTCACAACGCAGTTGACTCGATTTCTGGTTTGCTGTGGCTTGCTGATAAGGCCGGCAAAGATTTGATCTTTTTCACGACTGGGCGCCTGACTTCAGAGATGGTGATCAAGGGGGCTCAGATGGGCGTCCCTTTCCTTCTAACCCGTTCGGGCGTAACCCTCATGGGTCTGGAGTTGGCTCGCAAAACCAATCTCACCATTTTGTCTCGTTGCTCTGGGAAACATTTTGAGATCTATAACGCTCCTGAGCGGGTTATTTTTACCCAAAATAGCTAATTTTTGCTACCCAGAGCCCGATAAATGATCGTTAAGGTCCGCGAAGGTTTTACAATTCGCCCATGACTATTAAATCAGACCACTGGATCCGCCGCATGGGCGAACAAGGCATGATCAGCCCCTTCGAGCCTGGACAAGTTCGCCAAGACGCTGCTGGTAACAAAATCGTGAGTTATGGCACATCAAGCTATGGCTACGATATTCGTTGCGCAGATGAATTTAAGATCTTCACTAATATCAACAGCACTATTGTTGACCCAAAGAATTTCGATGATCAATCTTTCGTGGATTTTAGAGGCGATGTTTGCATCATCCCTCCAAATTCATTTGCTTTAGCGAGAACAGTTGAGTATTTTAAGATTCCTCGCAGCGTATTAACGGTTTGCGTCGGCAAAAGTACCTATGCTCGTTGTGGAATCATTGTGAATGTCACTCCATTCGAACCAGAGTGGGAGGGTTATGTCACATTAGAGTTTTCTAACACCACGCCATTACCTGCAAAAATTTATGCAGGTGAGGGATGTGCGCAAGTACTCTTTTTTGAGAGTGATGAAATCTGTGGCACATCGTATAAAGATCGTGGCGGTAAGTATCAAGGTCAGCGGGGCGTTACCCTGCCTAAGACTTAATTTTTTCACTCAAATTCTAGTTCGCGAACCTAAAGGGCAGCCATGAAATTTCGTTTCCCAATCATCATTATTGATGAGGACTTTCGTTCCGAAAATATTTCGGGTTCGGGCATTCGCGACCTCGCTGAGGCCATTGAGAATGAGGGTATGGAGGTTATTGGCCTAACTAGTTATGGCGACTTAACCTCTTTTGCCCAACAAGCTTCCCGTGCCTCTTCTTTTATCGTCTCAATTGATGATGAAGAATTTGATTCTGACTCTGAAGATCATGACCTTCCTGCTTTAAATAATCTACGCGCCTTCATTACTGAAGTACGTAAGCGTAACGAAGATATCCCAATCTTCTTGTATGGCGAAACCCGTACTTCACGTCATATGCCTAATGACATCTTGCGTGAATTACATGGCTTTATTCATATGAATGAAGATACGCCAGAGTTTGTAGCACGCCATATTATTCGTGAAGCAAAGGTGTATCTCGATTCCTTAGCGCCTCCATTTTTTAGAGCCTTAACCAATTACGCTTCTGAGGGTTCTTATTCTTGGCATTGTCCTGGGCATTCTGGTGGCGTTGCTTTCTTAAAAAGCCCAGTAGGCCGAATGTTCCATCAATTCTTTGGTGAGAATATGCTGCGCGCTGACGTTTGTAATGCCGTTGAAGAACTAGGTCAGCTCCTAGACCATACTGGTCCAGTCTTACAAAGCGAGCGTAATGCCGCTCGTATCTTTAATGCTGACCATTTGTTCTTTGTTACCAACGGCACGTCCACCTCTAACAAGATTGTTTGGCACTCTACCGTTGCTCCTGGCGATGTAGTGTTAGTTGATCGCAATTGCCATAAATCGGTGATTCATTCGATCACTATGATGGGTGCTATTCCCATTTTCTTGATGCCAACTCGCAATCACCTCGGCATCATTGGACCAATTCCTAAAGAGGAATTTGAATGGGCCAACATTAAAAAGAAAATTGACGCAAATCCCTTCATTAAAGATAAGAACGTGGTGCCACGCGTAATGACGCTCACCCAAAGTACTTACGATGGTATTGTCTACAACGTAGAAATGATTAAAGAGATGTTAGATGGCAAGGTAGACTCTTTGCATTTTGACGAAGCATGGTTGCCGCATGCTGCCTTCCATCCATTCTATAAAGATATGCATGCGATTGGATCTGATCGCAAGCGTACCAAAAAGAGTCTGATGTTTGCCACTCAATCTACCCATAAGCTATTGGCTGGTTTATCACAGGCCTCGCAAGTATTGGTTCAAGATGCTGAAGAGACCAAGCTTGATCGAGATTGCTTTAATGAGGCTTATCTCATGCATACCTCTACTAGCCCACAGTACGCCATTATTGCCTCATGTGACGTTTCTGCTGCCATGATGGAGTCGCCTGGTGGAACAACCTTGGTAGAAGAGTCGATTGCTGAAGCAATGGACTTCCGCCGCGCAATGCGTGAGGTTGACGACAAGTTTGGGGCCGATTGGTGGTTCAAGGTTTGGGGCCCCGATCATTTGGCAGAAGAGGGTATTGGTGAGCGCTCAGATTGGGTCTTAGAGCCTAATGCAAGTTGGCATGACTTTGGCAAGTTGGCTAAAGACTTCAACATGCTTGACCCAATCAAAGCAACGGTAGTTACACCGGGATTAGATATCGAGGGTAACTTTGGCTCCATGGGTATTCCGGCAAGTATTGTGACTAAGTATTTGGCTGAGCATGGAGTGATTGTTGAGAAGTGCGGCCTGTATTCCTTCTTCATCATGTTTACGATCGGCATTACTAAAGGACGTTGGAATACTCTTGTTACAGAATTGCAGCAGTTCAAGGATCACTTTGATAAGAATGCGCCCCTATGGAAGGTCTTACCTGAGTTTGTGGCCAAACATCCACGCTATGAGCGCGTTGGACTAAAAGATATCTGCCAGCAGATTCACGAGTTCTACAAGGGCCGTGATGTAGCTCGCATGACTACTGAGATGTACACCTCAGATATGGTGCCAGCGATGATGCCATCAGAGGCTTGGGCCAAGATGGCGCATAAAGAAGTTGATCGTGTACCCCTCGATCAGTTGGAGGGGCGTGTCACCGCAATGTTGGTAACACCATACCCACCAGGTATTCCACTATTAATTCCGGGTGAGCGCTTTAATAAGCGCATCGTTGACTATCTTTACTTTGCTAGAGATTTCAATGAGAAGTTTCCGGGCTTCGAAACTGATATCCACGGCTTGGTCAAAGCAGATATCGGCGGACGAAGTGAGTACTATGTAGATTGCGTCAGACAAGAACGCGACATTACGCTTTAAAACCTCCTAAAAGATGGGTTGGATGTCCATTAACCCTTAAGCTAATGACCTCTTAAGGGTAATCATTCCTTTTTTTGTCTCAATCTTGTTCATAATATAAACTCGCCATATAAACCATTCATTGGAGAATACGATGACCATTAAAACGCCCAAAGATAACAATGAAGGCTTGAATAATTTGGCGGACTCTCAAATACCTGTTAATCAAGATCGTCGTGACTTAATGAAGTCTGCGGTTGCAATCTCTGCAGCAGCTACGCTTCCTGGTTGTGGAGGGAGCAGTAGCGGTGGAAGCAGCCTTTCAAGTTCCCAACCTAATATTCTATTCATCTTAGTTGATGAAATGCGCTTTCCTAAGGTATTTCCAACGGGTATTAATAATGCAGCGGAATACCTTCAGCAGTTTATGCCCAATGTCTATCGACTTTGGGATGGTGGGGTTAAATTTTCAAATCACAACTCTGCCTCAACCGCTTGCTCCCCAAGTCGCGGAGTTTTAATAACGGGTTTATATAGCCATCAGACTTGGTTTGGAACTACTTTAGTAGTTAAGCCTGGCGCAGCTACTGCCGAATCACCATCACTTCAACCTGAATTTCCAACTTATGGAAAATTGTTGGGCGCAGCTGGTTATGCAACGCCTTATATCGGCAAATGGCATTGCTCACAACCTTCGGGCCCTACTCAAGAACTGTATACATATGGTTTTCAGGGGCTCACATACCCTGACCCGATTGCAAATAATCTTCAGGGCACATACGGGGATATGTCGGACCCAAGTTATTACTATTACAGCGATGAATATATTGCCACCCAAGCCAATACTTGGCTCAAGGCTAAAAAATCTGGAGATCAGCCATGGTGCTTAACCGTGGGCTTCCAAAATCCACATGATCAAGAATTTTTCCCGGCCGGCACTGAATATCAGGCTTATACCAATTACTTTGCCTCAAGCGTAACTAATCCCAATAACTACGCACAAAACCAAAACTGGACTACTGCAGCATGTGCATCGGCGCCGCTAGTCTACCCAAATATTTTAGTAAATCCACCTACCTATGCTGGTTACCCCGCAACCGTTCCCAACTGGGAATCCAAGACAACCTTAGAGGCTAGTAAGCCCACCGCACATATTTTAAATAAACAATTTTGTGAGGTCGAGTGGGGAGGCATTTCTGATAATCCTAATGCTGCATTTTCAATTATTCAGTATCCCAATGCGACTACCCCTTCCACATCGTCTTACACTTACACGCCACCATCATCATCAAATGGCCAATTAATTGGGATTGGATATTCGCCATATTCATACTGGAATAAGGCCATTAATTTATATACTTACATCCAGACTATTCTGGATGTGCAAATTGGCCGCGTATTAGATGCAATGTCACCTGATGTGCTCAAAAATACGGTAATCGTCTTTACTTCAGACCATGGAGATTATGTTGGTGCTCATGGCTTCGTCGCAGGTAAAACTTTATCGATGTATGACGAAGCCTTGCGTGTACCTTTGATCGTGAAGGATTTAACGGGGACATTTACTGGCGATACTTCGATAGTTCGTACCCAACTTACTTCATCTGTTGATTTGATGCCAATGTTGGTAGGTTTTGCGTATAGTGGTCAAAACACATGGATGCAGGGCGACTACCAGGAGATGTATGGCAAGCGCTACAACATGTTCCCCTTGCTGAAATCGTCGAGTGTTGCCGGCTTAACTTACGCCCTCTTTGCTTCAGACGAGGTCTGCGCTGCAGAGTTTGATTTTGCAACTGTTCCAACTGCAGATGGGCAACGAACCCCCGTCCATATTATGGGGGTTATCACTGCAAAATATAAATTGGGCGTGTATTCTAGGTGGCCTGCTGGAACAGTGCTCCCTTCACCTGATGGTCAGCAGTATGAGTATTACGATTACTCCACTACAGGCGGTCAACAGGAAACTGCAAATACTTATTCAACTACTCCCGCAGCCAAATTAATAAAAGACGATTTGTTAAATGTATTGGTACCTACAGTTTTAGAGGCGCCA
>CANHLB010000029.1 GCA_947461335.1 Burkholderiaceae bacterium
AGGGCTAAGGTATAGGTCCAATTTAGTGCATTGCCTGCTAAATCGCCCTGGGCTTCACCCACAACATCACTTGCTGTGCCAATGTATTTTCCAGGCGATTGTTCAGTCAAGGTCCAAATACGTTTTTGCTTAGTTCCATCGGAGTAATCGAAGCTCTCATCAAGAGTTCCCACTTTCTTCCCATTAACCATTTTCCAGTCGGCCTTGATCAGCACGGTAAACCGTTTCTTTACCTCCCCGCTGCGGTCTGTAAAAATTCCATAGGCATCGATCGTTCCAGA
This sequence comes from Burkholderiaceae bacterium, assembly GCA_947461335.1. Lineage (GTDB taxonomy): Bacteria > Pseudomonadota > Gammaproteobacteria > Burkholderiales > Burkholderiaceae > Polynucleobacter. The sequence continues at coordinate 282 of CANHLB010000029.1, forward strand.
AAAATACTCACTTAAATCAAGGGTAGGTTTTTCATTAGCGTATTGCTGAACATTTGGTCCTGCGCATGCAATGAGGAGTATTCCGCAAATCGCAGCGACAATCAATTTAAACGAATCATATTTCATGCTTAGCAGGCCTCATTAAAGAGTGGTGGTGGACAACTTTTTCCCAATAACTCAGCTCGAAGTTTAGGCGCGCTAGTTTTAGGATCTAACCAAATTCCAAAAAACGCTTTTGAAAAATCTGCTCCTGGTATTTGAGCGATACGCTTTCCATCGTGATAAAAGACAGTGCCTTGCTTAGGAATATAGATCGCAGTTAGCGTTTGACCTGACTCAACGTCAGGCAAAAAACCTGCTAACTCTTTACCCCACATAGCTGCTTGCGTATCTGGCACACCAATACGTTTCATTTCATCCGCACTACTATTAGCAATAGAGGCCCCAGAAAATGATTTTTGATAACGCAGATCTAAGGCGAACTCTGGTGAAGTTAAAGTACCCGCCCGATAAAACGAGGCATCATAAATATGAAAGCCCCACCACGTTAGCTTACCCGCTCCTTGCAGCTTGGCAGGATTGAGAACGGAGTCAAGGTAAGTAAGGTTGCGAGCAAAGCTGATCTGCCCAAATGCACAGAAGACGAGATAAATCACCGCAATTACTTTAAAAGTTTTCATAAGCTTGCCTTTGAAGCAGTCGCCCTCACTAAGCTCAAAGCTGCAGGTCCTAATAATTTAGAAATCGCATGTCTATTTTTGGCAAAGAATCGATACCCTACTTGCAGGAATGGCCGTAGTGGTTTTCTAGAAAACACCCATGCCATCACTGGAAGATTGGCCCGCCGGTAGGCTTCTGGAAAAACCTCAACTCCCTGTATCAGCTTACCATTTGCGTATTGGCCATACATCGCAGCTAGGGCTTGTTCGCATGAGACCCCAACAGTATTGGGGTCATACCGCTCAGAATGAATATCGACAAAATCCAATAAACCCGCTTGATTTCTCCTAGACAAATAGAGAATCTCAGCCTGACATAAAGGGCAGGTGCCATCGTAAAACAGGGTGAGTTTTTCTAGTGAAGTCATTATTTAGCAAGTTTAAGGCTTATTGAATAAACTGGCTGATCCCAACACCAATGAAGGTTTCTATGCAAAATGAAGTAGCGCTAAATGTCTTTGGCGAACCCCTGATCCCCTGTTCATTCGATCCGCTCACTGGCTTTTTCAGAGACGGATGCTGCAAAACCAATGAAGAAGACATCGGCAGCCACTTAGTGTGCGCAATAGTGACTGATTCCTTTTTGCAATTTAGCCTTCAAAAGGGAAATGACTTGATTACCCCAAGACCGGAGTATCGATTTCCAGGTTTGGTAGCTGGAGACCAATGGTGTCTTTGTGTCAATCGCTGGGTTGAGGCTGCGAATGCAGAGTGTGCGCCTTTAATCAAACTTGAAAGCACCCACATTAAGGCCCTAGAAACTGTTCCACTAGAGATTCTTAAACAATATTCCAGCCCTATTTGAAAGCTTTTTATACAGACCATTTTGTTCTGCCCCTACCTCCAGGGCATCGCTTCCCTATGGAAAAATATTCTCGTTTAAGAGATAGGGTTAGCACCTTAGACATGCTGGAGCTAGTTGAGGCTCCAGCCGCTAGCGATACCCAAATTTTATATGCTCATGATCCAAACTATTTAGTCAAAATTATTGAAGGAAAGCTGACCCCACAAGAGCAAAGAGAGATTGGCTTTCCCTGGAGTGAAAAGATGGTTGAGCGTTCGCGCCGCTCAGCAGGCGCAACGGTGGCAGCCGCCAAGACTGCCCTGAAAGAAGGTATTGCTGTCAATTTAGCAGGCGGTACGCACCATGCATACCGCGATATGGGAAGTGGCTTTTGTGTTTTTAACGATAGTGCAATCGCTGCACGCAGCTTGCAAAAAGAAATTCATCCATATCTTCAAGTTGCAATTATTGATTTGGATGTTCATCAAGGGAATGGTACTGCATCGATTCTTAAGAATGATGCATCCATTTTTACCCTATCTATTCATGGGGAAAATAACTTTCCTTTTAAGAAAGAGCAGAGTGATCTTGATCTAGGGCTAGCAGATGGATGCGACGATCAAGCTTATTTACTTGCGCTTGAGCAGTCCCTTGATCAACTCAATACTCGCTTTAAAGCAGACTGCATCATTTATCTAGCTGGTGCAGACCCACATGAGGGTGATCGTCTGGGAAGATTAAAGATAAGTAAAAGTGGGATGCAGCAGAGGGATAAAGTAGTTTTTCAATACGCTTTAGATAGAAAGCTACCGCTCGCAATATCAATGGCAGGCGGCTATGGCAAAGAAATAGCATCTACTGTTGATATCCATTTCCAAACCATTCAGACTGCCTTGCCATTTTGGCAACAATACTAAGACTTCTTCTTAGAAGAACCCTTGGACTCTGAGAAATTACTGACGTTTTCTACACTTTTCTCAAAATTAGCAAACGAGTCTGCCATGCTAGCTCGCAACAATTCAAAATTTTGTAGCGCATTATTGAAAGATGTTTTGAAAACAGATACGTAGGCCTCGCTGCCTGTTGGAGCATTATTAGTGGCATCATTTACAAAGTGAATCAGATCCGCTTTCGACTCCTGAATCAACACCTCAGCAATTTGAGATAACTCTTTATTACCACTCTTTAAAACTTGTAGTAACTGATTTTGATATTGCATGACTTCTTTTGCGGCATCCTGCAGAACTTCTGCATGAACATATTCAAAAGAACTGCGCAGGTCTTGGGTCTGCATTAGCTCCGCAACCCTCTTTTGAATCATCGCAGCCAACTCTTGCGCTGCTTGTTGATTGATTTGCGCAATAGCTTGAGCGCTTTCAGCTGCAACCCGACCTGCTGCATTAGTGGCATCAATAGCCTTTTGCTGGCCCGGTATTGGACGCATATCAAATGGATTCTTATTCATACTGACCTCTCGGATAGGTTGGATACCTATATCAATCTACTCTGCTTATAGATGGTTTCTATAGAGGAATACCAGTAGATTAATAGCCAATATCTCTCATAAACTAAGCCAGAAAGCCTAAGTAGGTGCTTAAACTAGATAAATCGGCCTCTGCAGGTTTAGTCGTAATGTAGGCAAAAACACAAGCTGCAATCATTAGTAAAACTCCGAGCCATAAAGCCCAGTTTTTTTGATTTGGTCTCAATCTCAATCTCCTTTTTAGATATGCAGGCTATTTTCCATTTAAATCAATCTAAAGTAAGCTTCTCATAATCACTTGGGGCATACTCATCTTATGCAGGCTACACACTGGACTCAGCACTGGAATCATATTAGCGCTAGCTTACGTCTACTGATTATCAGTATCACCGGCCTAGCTGCCTTCTTCTTACTTCCATCTGATACTTCACTCACAATCCGTATCGCCATTGCTTGGGTTATTGCTGGATCAGAATACCTTATCTTCACTTATATGATGATGTACTCATCGAATGAAAACAACATGCTTGCACTTGCCAAAAAAGAAGACGATGGTGCAGCAATCATATTACTCATTACGGTCCTAGCATCTCTTGCCAGTCTGTTTACTATTGTGCTGATTCTCTCAGCAGCAAAATCGCTCCTAATGAGTGAATCACTAAAACATATTGGACTTGTACTAGCTACTTATGCAGTTTCTTGGTTGCTAGTTCATACAGCTTTTGCACTCCATTATGCTCATGCTTACTACCAAGAGTATGAAAAAACTCAACTCGTACCATTAATTTTTGCAAATAAACTAAAGCCTACCTACGTTGATTTCCTATATTTTTCAATGGTGGTAGGGATGACCTGCCAAACAGCTGATGTCAATATTGCCAGCTCTAAAATCCGATTTTGGGTAATGATTCAAGGTATGACAGCATTTATTTTCAATACATCCCTACTCGCCCTCGCTATGAACCTTATTGCAGGCGTCTTTGTTTTTGATAAAGTACTTCCAGCTGACTTAGCCAATAAATCACTTAGCTAAATATCAAAACGATCTTACTGAGGCTTAACGCCAGCATTTTTCATGGCGACTTTCCATCTCTCAATATCAGCCAACAAGAATTTGCTTGCGTAACTAGGATTGGCTGTTGCAGGCGTTGCCACAGAGGCATCCATTTCCCCGAAGCGACGGACTAAGCCTGGATCTTTCAAGGCATTATTAAGCGCCTTTGTGATTCGATCAACAACTGGCTTGGGAGTATCTTTGGGTGCATATAAAGCGTGCCATACCGATAACTGGAAACCCGGCATACCAGATTGGCTAAATGTGGGAGTTGTAGGTAAAGAGCTAATACGCTCTTTACTAGCTACAGCAAGCGCTTTGATGTTACCTGCACGGATATGCTGCAAGGTACTCGCTGGTTGGTCACAAATCACATCAACCTGACCCGCTAATAAATCATTAAGTGCAGGACCGGTCCCTTTATAAGAAACTGAGACCCAAGAGACGCCCAAAGTTGATTTCATCATCACTTCGCACAAGTTAGTGGTAGCACCAACGCCGGCATTAGCAAAATTCACCTTATCGGGATTGGCTTTTACGTAGTCAATAAAACCCTGAAGCGATTCTGCAGGGAAATCTTTTCTAGCAACCAGAACCATTGGGACATCAGTCACCATTCCTATGGGACTAAAGTCAGTCGCTGGGTCATAAGGCAATTTTGCATACAGCGCTGGTGCAGATGCTTGAGCCATATTGTGAAAAAGTAAGGTGTATCCATCTGGATTCGCCTTAGCAACCTTAGCGGCACCAATAGTACCGCCAGCCCCTCCAGAATTTTCAATAATCACCGCCTGCCCCAAATCTTTCGACATCGACTGTGCCAACACTCTACCCAGGACATCTGTTGAGCCACCAGGGGGGTATGGCACAAGAATAGTGACTTGTTTTTCAGGATATGCGGCAAATGCTAGAGATGCCGAAAAGTAACAGAATGCTAAAAGAAGTTTATAGAAGATTTTCATAAATTGCCTATCAAGTAATTGCTGGATTAGCGGGCCTGAGATCTGACATAGTCATACATAGCTGTATGGTCTGCACCTTTGCCAAGTTTCTCATTTGCCTCTGAGGCAGTGATGACACATTGCTTGGCTAAGTTTGCATAACAATTCATGCCCTCAATGAAACTGAGTGCAATTTGTACATCTTTGCTCATCAACGCTAAGGAGAAGCCTGAATTAAAAGCATCATTGAGCATAAAGTTTTCAACTTTATTTTCAGTCGTATTATTACGACCAGTTGAGGCATTAAACACTTTATTTACCACATGAGGGTCTAAGCCGAATTTATTAGCTGCATTTAGTGCCTCAGAGACAGCAATTAATCCAGCAGCAGATACATAGTTATTCAACGCTTTCACTGCATGGGCCGCACCTGCATCCCCGACATGAACGATGCTCTTGCCCATGCATTCAAGTAAGCCCTGCACTTCTTCAAAGTGCTCTTTTGTACCACCCACAATAATTGCGAGAGATCCATCGATTGCTTTTTTAACACCACCAGATACCGGTGCATCAATAAACTTCACTCCCAACTGATCTAATTTTTTATTATTTTCTTTAGAAGAAATCGGGCTTGATGAGCTCATATCAATGAGGTAGCTATTCCTACTCAGCTTACTAGCAATGCCAGCAGACCCAGCACTACCCCACAAGACAGCATCGATAATTGAACTATCAGGCAACATCAATATTGTGACATTAGCATTTTGTATTGCTTGCTCAGGACTAGAAACAAAGTGAAATCCTTTTTCACCTGAAAACTTTTCTGCAACCTCTTTATTGAGATCAAAGCCAGCAATCTGAAAGCCAGCTTTTAAGAGATTCTTTGCCATAGGAACACCCATCAGCCCCAAACCTACAAAAGCAATCTTTGTATCTGATGGCTTCATTAAATACCCATTTCCTTGAAGACTTCTTTTGCAACTCGGAAGCTATCAATGGCAGCTGGTACACCACAATAAATTGCAACCTGCAAAAATACTTCTTGAATCTCTGCTTTCGTTAAACCATTATTAATGGCTCCCCTCACATGTAATTTCAATTCATGTGGACGATTGAGCGCAGCAATCATTGCGAGGTTCAAGAAGCTACGTGTTCTTTTCTCTAGACCTGGTCGATTCCAAATCTCATTCCAGCAATACTCAGTTACTAACTCTTGCATTGGCATATTGAAATCGTCAGCATTCTTTATTGAGTTTTCAACATACTCAGCACCTAACACTTCTTTGCGGGTTTTTAACCCTTTTTCAAAATTCTCGCGATTCATTTTTTCTCCTAATGATTGATTGGCGTTTTTTATCAGAAAATAAATATTACGCCTTTTTATCAAACCAACCCAGCTTAAACTAAAATATCTATTCCTCACCAATACTAGCAAGGGAATTTAAATGAGTCTGATCGATACACTGCAATGGCGCTATGCAACCAAAAAGATGGACCCTACTAAGGTTGTCCCGCAAGAGAAGCTTGACCAAATTCTTGAAGCCATTCGCCTAACGGCTAGTTCTAGCGGACTTCAGCCATATGAAATCCTGGTGATCACTAATCAGGCTATTCGAGAGCAAATTAAGGAAATTGCCAATAATCAATCTCAGGTTACCGACTGCTCTTACTTACTCGTTTTTGCCGCCTGGGACAACTACACAGCGCAGCGCATTAATGATGCCTTTGATATGACAGAAAAAATTCGTAACTTTAAGAATGAGGCTGGAATTGCTTATCGGGAAATGTTATTGAAGAACTACCCTGCTAGAGATCCAGAAGTGAATTTCAATCACGCTGCTAAACAAGCCTATATTGGTGTAGGCACTGCCCTAATTGCAGCGGCGGATGCACAAGTTGATAGCACCCCTATGGAAGGATTTAATCCTGCTGCCTTAGATAAAATATTAAATCTGAAAGAAAAAGGTTTACGGAGCGTTGTGATGATGCCCTTAGGCTATAGAAAATCTGATGAAGACTGGTTATTAAATCTGAAGAAAGTGCGTAGACCCAAAGAAAGCTTTATTAGTTGGATTAAGTAAGTGGATCCCAGCTAGGCCTTGATGAGCTTCGCCAAGGTATTAAATTCTTCGATGCGTGCAGTTGAAGGTCTGGCTAATAAAGCAATCTTTCGCTTTGGGGAGGGAGAACTCAAGGGCTTAGCAATCAAATTGGTTTGCTTAAGTAAGCCAAACTTCACGGCCATGCCAGGCAGTAGCGCAATCCCCAAGCCTGACTCGACCATTTGTACTAGCGTCAATACACTAGTCGCTTCTATGCCTTCATGACTAGCTAAGTTCACTCTTTTACAAGCTTTCAAGGTATGGTCACGTAAACAATTACCTTCCTCTAAAAGCAGAATCCGATCAGTTAACTTATTGGTTAAATGAATTTCTTCATCTTGAAGTGCTGGATCATGCTCATTGCCAATGAGCCAAAATGCGTCATCAAATAATTCTTTAACAAGAAAACCCTCGGTATCATAGGGAAGGGCAATTAAAGCGAAATCTAATTCGTGACGATTCAGTTTATCAATCAAATTTGCTGATAAATCTTCTCTTAATGCAACTTTTAGATTTGGGTATTGCTCTCTGATTTTTGGCAAGAACGATGGCAAAAGAAATGGGGCAATCGTCGGGATAACGCCCAACTTAATCACACCCTCCATTGAGCCTGCAGCCCCTTCTACAAAATCTACTAAATCATCTGCTTGAACAATCAAGCGTTTTGCACGCTCTACAACCCCCCTTCCAATAGGCGTCATTGATACCGAGTGCTTATCCCTTTCAACTAACTGCACTCCAAGTGAATCTTCCAATTCCTTTAAACCAGCACTTAAGGTAGATTGCCCAACAAAACATAATTCAGCAGCCTTAGTAAAGCTCAAGGTTTCACTTAGGGTGATGAGATAGCGTAATTGTTTAATAGTAGGTAATGCAGCCATAAGGGACTCTTTTAGTTATCTAATTTATCGATTAATTAGATCATTTTAATTCATTTGACTGATTCTTGCTATACCCTCAGAATTCATCCAGTTGTTCAAGATTTTCAACCCCTGAAAGGATCACAATGTCTATTATTAATACCGCAGTTCAGCCATTCAAAACCGAGGCTTTCCACAATGGAAAATTCGTTACTATTACCGACGAGAGCCTCAAAGGTAAATGGTCTGTACTGATTTTCATGCCTGCAGCGTTTACATTTAATTGCCCAACTGAAATTGAAGATGCAGCTAATAACTATGCTGAATTTCAAAAGATTGGTGCTGAAGTGTATATCGTGACAACCGATACTCATTTTTCACACAAAGTTTGGCATGAAACTTCACCAGCAGTTGGAAAAGCAAAGTTCCCATTGGTTGGCGATCCAACCCATACATTGACAAATGCATTTGGTGTTCACATTCCTGAAGCAGGTCTTGCATTGCGTGGCACTTTCATCATCAATCCAGAAGGCATCATCAAGACTGCTGAGATTCACTCAAATGAAATCGCCCGTGATGTTTCAGAAACATTACGCAAACTCAAGGCTGCACAGTACACGGCTGCTCACCCAGGTGAAGTATGTCCAGCTAAGTGGAAAGAAGGCGCTGCAACTTTAACTCCTTCACTTGACCTCGTAGGCAAGATCTAAGGTAGTTATTTCTTAACCAATCAGACTCTCTTCGGAGAGTCTATTGGAGAGGATAAGATCCTGCCCAATAGACTCACCCAATATATATACCAAGGCAAACACCATGTTAGATGACAACATTAAGTCCCAACTCAAGGTTTACTTTGAAAAAATCGTTAGTCCGATTATTTTGACGGCAACTTTAGATGCCAGTTCATCTGCTTCTGAAATGCTTGAGCTTTTAAATGAAGTTGCAGAGCAATCAGACAAAATTACGGTTAAAACTGATGGCAATGCTAAAAACAGTCCTAGCTTCACAGTAGGCAAAGTAGATGAAGTAGCTCGTATTACATTTTCTGGGCTTCCCATGGGTCATGAGATGACCTCTTTTATCTTGGCAATTTTGCAAGCTAGCGGTTACCCGCCAAAGGTAGAAGAAGAAGTGATAAGGCGCATACGAAAGCTCGATGGAAAGTTTCGCTTTCAGACATTTATTTCTCTATCCTGCCATAACTGTCCCGATGTAGTACAGGCCTTAAATTTAATGTCTGCACTGAATCCCAATATTGAACATGAAATGATCGATGGCGCCCTCTTTCAAGGCTTGGTCGATCAACATCAAATCATGGCCGTTCCAACCGTAATACTGAATGGTGAAGTTTTTGGTCAAGGTCGCATGGGTGCAGAAGAAATTATTGCCAAACTTGACACTGGCAATGCTGATGAAGAAGCAGCGAAACTCAATGCCAAAGAAACATTTGATGTTTTAGTTATTGGAGGTGGGCCAGCGGGATCGGCCGCAGCAATCTATGCTGCTCGCAAAGGTATTCGCACTGGAATTATTGCTGAGCGCTTCGGCGGTCAATTAATGGATACCTTAGGTATTGAAAACTTTATCTCAGTTAAAGAAACTGAGGGGCCTAAATTGGTACAAGCTCTTGAGCAACACGTCAAAAGCTATGACGTAGACATCATGAACTTACAGCGCGCCAATGTACTACGTAAAGTAGATGATGGAATTGAAGTTGAGATGGTCAATGGTGGCGTTTTAAAAAGTAAAGCCATTATTCTCAGCACAGGTGCACGCTGGAGAGAAATGAATGTTCCCGGGGAGCAGGAGTATCGCAATAAAGGAGTAGCCTACTGCCCACATTGTGATGGGCCCCTATTTAAGGGTAAGCGCGTTGCTGTGATTGGTGGTGGCAACTCTGGTGTTGAGGCCGCAATTGATTTGGCTGGCCTAGTAAGTCATGTGACCTTAATAGAATTTGATAGCAAACTCCGCGCAGACGCAGTCTTACAAAAGAAACTGATGAGCCTCCCCAATATCACCATTATCACGAGCGCTCTTACCAAGGAAGTGTTAGGCGATGGTGCTAAGGTGAATAGCCTACGCTATGAAGATCGTACCAATAGCACAACGCATACCCTGGAACTTGAAGGCATCTTTGTACAAATTGGATTGCTTCCTAATACTGATTGGATAAAAGGAGTGGTTGATCTTTCCAAACACGGTGAAGTGCTTGTTGACCATAAAGGAGAGACGTCTATGGCCGGTGTTTTTGCTGCGGGTGATTGCACCACAGTGCCCTTCAAACAAATTATTATCGCCATGGGAGATGGTGCTAAAGCCTCTCTAGCTGCTTTTGATTACCTGATCCGCTCACCGGTTAAGGAAGCAGAAAAAGCAATAGCTGCCTAATAGCTTTAAATCTGTAAAATTCAACTTTAGTAAATAAAAAGATCAACCATCTGGTTGGTCTTTTTATTTAGCCTGCCTACACATGATCTATATCAATACTAGGATTTCCTAGAGAGATACGATGAGGAGTGACTTATACATTCTCGTGATTGGTTTATCTGTGACAAAAATCTATGCCTTAGCATTCGCTGTATTAGCACTCACTGCAAACATAGCTAATGCAAATCGTCAGCTAGCGGTTCGTAACGGCTGCATGGGATGCCATGCAGATACAGAATATGATGCCCCTACATGGCCAGAGTTAGCTGCAAAATATCAGCGATACCAAGGGCAGGCAGATGCAGCCAGCATTCAGGGTAATCAATTACGCCAAGGCAAGCTTTTTAAAAATATCAAAGCTCACCGAAAATTATCTCAAAATAATGCAACGGATCTCATGCAGTGGATTATTGATGGTGCGAATTAAACCATCTCAATAAACAAGAGGTAAAAGCTAAAGTCTAGGATCTTAAAGATACTGGGGGCATACGCTTAATTTGTATAGGCGTAATAAGGTCCGGTGCCTGCACTACTTGATCTGCCAGTAATTCCAATATATACGCTGCGACCATAGAAAAATGGTAGCCCCCAGTCGAATAAACTGCCGCCAATTTGCCCTGTGAGATTGGAAAAAGCATAATTTCCAGTAGCTATTAAAGTTTGGGCATTTGCAGCAGAAAAACCAACAGTAGCTTGTACATTATTTTTTAAGGTTAAAGAGGCTGTATAGGATTGAGTAGCACTGGGGCAATAAAAACCTTCCACTAAGCTAGAGGAGCACGGCACTAAAACAGAGCTCAAGCTTCCTGATGGGAAATAAAGTGCATTTGAGCCACTATCAATGAAACTAGAGGTAAACGTAGTGTTATTGAAATAGGTAGTAAATAAGCCATAACTATCTGTAGGAATGACATTCGATCCTGCTGATGAATTATTTGATTGGGTATCAATGCCAAATGTAAGTGAGCCTGTAGCTAAGCTCGCTCCTGATGCTCCAACACTGGGTAATTTAACAATGACTCCATTATTATTGACCTTAAAAGCAGAGACTGGATTTTGCACTTGCAGGCTTGTGTTTAGGCTAATACGGCAATTATTCAGTGTTGTTGGCACGCAATTAAAATAATTCTGACTATCGTTTACAAATAAACCAAGCCCTAAAATTCCATTCGTTTTTAACGAGCTTGCAATTTGCGCTCCCTGAGATCCACCACAAGTGCTAGGAATAGAACTATAGCTAGGAT
>CANHLB010000030.1 GCA_947461335.1 Burkholderiaceae bacterium
AAAATGGCCTCCTTGGCTTATGCGCACTGCATCACCCTCTTTTAAACCTAGCTCTATAAATAATTTTTGGTTTAAACCTGCCTGGTTGCCACGTTTGGCATCACGAGTTAATTGCAAGGCCGGTGAACGACGAACAATCTGGTCGCCGGCATAAATATTGACATCAGTAACCCGCTCTAGAGTATTCGATGGAGTAAGGCTTCCATTAATAATAAAGTTGCTTGTCGCTTTATTGCTTAAACGAGTGCAATAGTTTTCGTCCAGAGCCTCACCTAATACCTCTTCAGGCATATTAAATAAGAACCCATCTAAACCCAAGAGGCCGCCAAGAACGCGTAGCACTTTCCAAGCCGGTCTAGAGTCGCCCAATGGCTTGACTGATGGTTGTACAGTTTGCGCTTGGCCTGCAGCATTGACAAATGTTGAAACTGACTCAGAGAATGTAGAGATTGGCAAAATGACATCGGCAAGCTCTAGGAGATCTGGGCTCTTATAAGCACTCAATGCAATCACTGTATTTGCTTTTTCCAATGCCGCACGAGCATGGACTGGATTAGGTAAGTCTAAATCTGGCTCGATGTTCATCAGCAATACTGCTTTACGATCGCCAGAAAGAACAGATTCAATACCTACTCCATTTGCATTGACTAGTGAAGCACCAACTGCATTACCACCTACTGGCAAGAAACCTAGGGTTGCGCCTGTTTGGTCTGCAATAAATTGCGCCATCACATGTAAATCAGAGGCGTGGTGATGTGCGATTGCAGATGATCCAAGCAATACTGCTTTCGCAGAGCCAGAGATCAAGTTATCAGCAATTTTTTGTGCTGCTGCTGAAATCGGTAAATTAATTGTGCCAGCGGGTGCAGCAACTGATTTTGCTTTAGCAACTGCTAAGGCAACCTCACTTAGTGTATTAAGCCATCCGCTTGGTGCGGCTGATATGCCAAAGTTTGGAATCAACCAATCATCTCCACCAGCATCAATACGCATTACTTGTAAACCCCGTTTAGCTGCAGTACGAATACGTGCTGCAATGACAGGTTGATCTTTACGCAAGAAACTACCAACAATCAATACGCGATCAAGCTCGCTCAACTTTGCAATTGACATGCCTAGCCAGGGTGCACTTGCAGCCCCTTTTATATCTGTCTGGCGTAGACGGGTTTCAACTTGATGCGAGCCTAAGCCACGCACCATTTTTTGTAAGAGATGTAATTCTTCAGTGCTCGAAATCGGGTGGGCTAATGCTCCAATTGACTCTGTCCCACTTTCAGCGGCAATAGTCTTAAGTGAGTGAGCCACATAATCGAGCGCCGATTGCCAATCCGTCTCTAACCACTTACCGCCCTGCTTCACCATTGGGGTAGTTAAACGATCTACACTATTCAAACCCTCATAGGAAAAGCGATCGCGATCGCTAATCCAGCATTCGTTGATGGCTTCATTTTCTAAAGCCACAACCCGCATCACTTTGTTTGCTTTAGTTTGTACGGTGGTATTAGCACCTAAGCTGTCATGTGGGCTAACTGAGCGCTTACGTCCCAATTCCCATGTACGAGCAGCATAACGAAATGGCTTGCTGGTTAAAGCGCCAACTGGACAGATATCAATCATATTTCCAGAAAGTTCTGAATCGACTGTTTGACCAACAAAAGTAGTAATCTCTGAATGTTCACCACGGTTGATCATGCCCAATTCCATTACGCCAGCCACTTCTTGGCCAAAACGAACGCAACGAGTGCAGTGGATGCAACGGGTCATCTCCTGCATAGAGATTAAAGGGCCCACATTCTTATGAAATACTACGCGTTTCTCTTCGTCGTAACGTGAATTCGACTTACCATATCCCACTGCTAAATCTTGGAGCTGGCACTCACCACCTTGATCACAAATCGGACAATCTAAGGGATGATTAATCAGCAAGAATTCCATCACAGAGCGTTGCGCTTCAACTGCTTTCGCAGAATGGGTAAATACCTTCATTCCTTGGGTAACTGGAGTTGCACAAGCAGGCAATGGTTTTGGTGCTTTCTCTACCTCGACCAAGCACATACGACAGTTAGCAGCGATCGATAATTTCTTGTGATAACAGAAGTGAGGCACATAAGTACCGAGCTGATTCGCGGCGTGCATCACCATCGAACCTTGCGGAACCTCTACTACCTTGCCATCCAATTCGATTTCTACCATGCTCACTTTAAGATATCCCGTACTCAATAACTTATAAAGGTTGTGCAGAATCTAAGCAGCGCTTATGTTCTACGTGATACGCAAATTCATCCATGTAATGCTTTAGCATGCCGCGTACTGGCATTGCAGCTGCATCACCCAGGGCGCAAATCGTGCGACCTTGAATATTGCCTGCTACGTCATTTAACAAATCTAGATCCTCAGGACGACCATCGCCATGTTCAATACGATGCACAATGCGCCACAACCAACCTGTACCTTCTCTACATGGAGTGCACTGACCGCAGGACTCCTCGTGATAGAAATACGACAGGCGCTCTAAAGCACGAACCATACAGCGCGTATCGTTCATGACGATGACGGCACCAGATCCCAACATTGAACCTGCTTTAGCAATACTGTCGTAATCCATCGTCAAATCCATCATTTGTGCGCCAGGCACTACAGGAGCAGATGAACCGCCAGGGATGACTGCTTTCAATGCTATGCCATCGCGCATGCCACCAGCAAGCTTTAAGAGTTCAGCAAATGGAGTACCCAAAGGTACTTCATAGTTACCAGGATGCACAACGTCACCGGATACGGAGAAAATTTTGGTACCGCCATTATTGGGTTTGCCTATATCTAAATAGGCCTGGCCCCCAATTGCCAGGACAAACGGTACAGCAGCAAAAGTTTCAGTGTTATTGATAGTCGTTGGCTTGCCGTAGAGGCCAAAACTTGCTGGGAAAGGTGGCTTAAAGCGGGGTTGGCCTTTTTTACCCTCCAAAGATTCTAGTAAGGCAGTTTCTTCGCCACAGATATAAGCGCCCCACCCTGGAGAAGCATGTAATTGGAATGAAAAATCACTACCTAAAATTTTGTCACCCAAATATCCTGCAGTACGCGCCTCTTCAAGAGCCTCTTCGAAACGTGAATACACTTCCCAGATCTCGCCGTGGATATAGTTGTAACCAACACTAATACCCATGGTGTAGGCACCGATAATCATGCCTTCAATCAAAGCATGTGGGTTGTAACGCATGATGTCGCGATCTTTAAAAGTACCCGGCTCACCTTCATCGCTATTACAAACTAAATATTTTTGTCCTGGGAACTGACGTGGCATAAAACTCCACTTCAAACCTGTGGGGAAGCCTGCACCGCCACGACCACGGAGCGATGACGCTTTCAATTCGGCAATAATGGCATCAGGAGCCACTTTGTCATTGATTAATCGACGTAACTGCTGATAGCCACCACGACTCTCATAATCCTTTAAACGCCAATTATCACCATTTAATCCAGCAAGAATCAATGGCTTAATATGGCGATCGTGCAAGCTGGTCATGCTGACTTCCCTTCTGCACGTAACTCAGTTAATAGTGAGTCAATTTTTTCTTTGCTCATAAAACTACACATACGCTTGTCATTAACAAGCATTACCGGGGAATCACCACAGGCACCCATGCACTCACCCTCTTTTAGGGTAAATGTGCCACAAGGGGTAGTTTGATTAAAGCCAATGCCTAAAGTTTCCTTCAGGTGATTAGCAGCAGTTTCACCATGCGTTAATTGACATGGCAAATTAGTACAAATAACCAATTTGTACTTACCAATTTTCTTAGTGTTGTACATATTGTAGAAAGTAGCTACTTCTTCAACTGCAATGGTGGGCATCTCTAAAATTTGGGCAATTGTTGCAATTACATCAGAAGACACCCAGCCCAATTCAGTTTGGGCTGCAATGAGAGCAGCCATTACAGCGGATTGCTTTTGCTCTGGCGGATATTTGGCGACATTGCGGGCAATATCTGCCAGCGTTTTATCAGATAGTTGAAGAGTAGTTGTCATTTAATTATTCTTGGCACGCTCTGCTAGCGGTCAATCTCCCCAAATACAATATCCTGCGTACCAATAATCGTTACTGCATCAGCCAACATATGGCCACGTGACATTTCATCCATGGCCGATAGATGCACAAAGCCTGGGGCACGAATCTTCATACGGTAAGGTTTGTTAGCTCCATCAGAAATTAAGTAAACACCAAACTCACCCTTAGGATGCTCAACAGCTGAGTAAGCTTCACCATTAGGCACATGCATACCCTCAGTAAAGAGTTTGAAATGGTGAATCAACTCTTCCATATTGGTTTTCATATCCACGCGCTTTGGTGGGGCAACTTTATGGTTATCGCTCATCACTGGTCCTGGGTTAGCCTTTAACCAAGCGATACATTGTTTAATGATGCGATTTGATTGGCGCATCTCTTCCATGCGGACTAAATAGCGATCATAAGAGTCGCCATTCACGCCAACTGGAATATCAAAGTCGAGGCGATCATAGATTTCATAGGGTTGCTTCTTGCGCAAATCCCACTCAATACCGGAACCACGCAACATAGGACCAGTAAAGCCTAATTGCAAGGCGCGCTCGGGCGTTACGATGCCAATATTGACGAGGCGCTGCTTCCAGATACGGTTATCCGTTAAGAGATTGCAGTATTCATCCACATTTGCATCAAAACCATTAGAAAACTGCTCTATAAAATCAAGCAAAGAACCACTGCGGTTTTCATTCAAACGCTTCACCGCAGAAGAACTACGAATCTTGGATTTACTGTACTGCGCCATATGTTCGGGCAAGTCCCTATACACACCTCCTGGACGATAGTAAGCAGCGTGCATACGAGCGCCTGAAACAGCCTCATACATATCAAAGATATCTTCACGATCACGGAATGCGTATAAGAATACCGCCATTGCACCAACATCAAGACCATGACAACCGATCCAAAGCAAGTGATTCAATAAGCGGGTGAGCTCGTCATACATGACGCGGATATATTGCGCACGCAGTGGCACATCTACTTGCAATAACTTTTCAATTGCTAATACATAAGCATGTTCATTGGACATCATGGACACATAGTCAAGACGATCCATATAAGGTACGTTCTGAATCCAAGTACGTGTCTCAGCTAATTTTTCTGTTGCGCGATGCAAAAGACCGATATGTGGATCAGCACGCTGAATTACCTCGCCGTCGAGCTCAAGCACTAAGCGCAATACTCCGTGTGCTGCAGGATGCTGAGGACCAAAATTGAGGGTGTAGTTTTTAATTTGTGCCATGACTTAAACCGGTCCACCGTACTGTTCTTCACGAACGATGCGTGGTGTAATCTCGCGCGCTTCAATTGTGACCGGTTGATATACAACTCTCTTTAACTCTGGGTCATAACGCATTTCTACATTGCCACTAATTGGGAAATCTTTTCTAAATGGATGCCCAATAAAGCCATAGTCAGTCAAGATGCGGCGTAAGTCGTCATGACCTTCAAATAAAATGCCATAAAGGTCGAATGCTTCACGCTCAAACCAGTTAGCCGAGCTCCACACTGGAGTGATTGATGCCACCAATGGATAGCTGTCATCTGGGGCAAAGACCCTTACACGCAGGCGCCAGTTATGTTGCAGTGATAGCAAATGACTTACAACACCAAAACGTAGGCCACTCCAAGCACCGTCACCAAAGTCTTGGTAATCAACACCGCATAAATCAATTAATTGCTCAAATGCAAGAGATGGATCGTCACGCAAAAGCATGGCTGACTCAAAATAAGTATCTGCATTGACAACAACCGTGACTTCACCTAAAGCAATCTCAATAGATCTCGCACGCTTACCTAAAACTTTTTCTAGGTTTGCGGCTAAGTGAATTAAGCGATCTGACATAACTTAGGCCTTCCGCGCAATCGTGCTAGTACGAGCGATCTTAGATTGCAATTGAATGATTCCATAGATCAAGGCTTCTGCAGTTGGAGGGCAGCCGGGAACATATATATCTACTGGCACAATGCGGTCACAACCGCGCACGACCGAATAAGAGTTATGGTAGTAACCACCGCCATTTGCACATGAACCCATGGAAATAACCCAACGTGGCTCTGGCATTTGGTCATAGACTTTACGCAGTGCTGGAGCCATTTTGTTACATAAAGTGCCTGCCACAATCATCAAGTCAGATTGACGAGGCGATGGGCGAAACACCACACCAAAGCGGTCTAGGTCATAACGGGAAGCGCCAGCGTGCATCATCTCAACTGCGCAGCAAGCCAGGCCAAAGGTCATGGGCCATAAGGAACCATTACGAGTCCAGTTGATTAACTGATCCGCAGTGGTGGTAACAAATCCTTCTTTAAGAACGCCTTCTAATGCCATATCTATCACTCCCAGTCGAGAGCGCCCTTTTTCCAGATATATACAAATCCCACGATGAATTCCAAAAGGAAAATCACCATAGAGGCGTAGCCAAACCAACCAATATCACGCAGAGCAACACCCCAAGGAAATAGGAATGCAGTTTCTAGGTCAAATAAGATGAAGAGAATGGCAATAAGGTAATAGCGCACATCAAATTTCATACGCGCATCTTCGAATGCTTCAAAACCACACTCATAAGGAGAAAGTTTTTCAGCATCAGGCTTCGAAGGAGCCAAAATTTTGCCGAGGAGCATGGGGACTAATCCCACCCCAATACCTACGAGGATAAAAAGTAGAACAGGAAAGTAATTAGCGAGATTCAAAATGGTCCTGATTCGTTCGTCTGGTAATTCTTAAAACAGCAAATTATTAAATAATTCACTTATTACAAGCTTGATTTAAAGCATAAATTTTACAAATTCTTCATTTTGGTGCCGACGGCGAGACTCGAACTCGCACAGCCTAAGCCACTACCCCCTCAAGATAGCGTGTCTACCAATTTCACCACGTCGGCATCTTGCAAAACCTGTCAATTCTACTGCATTGCAACACTGAACTATGCCAATTAGTGGCTAGTTCAGCAGGTAAAAACCTACTTTTTTACTTGGGAACTGCTGGTTTACTTGGGTCCTGTACCGGAGCAGTTGGAGCTACTGGAGCTGGGGCCGGAGCCACAGTGCCAGAGAGGACGCCAGGGCTAACTTCTTTCTTATTGCCAAGCCAGGTGATGCCTAAAGTACAAATAAAGAAAACAGCGGCAAAAATGGCAGTAGCATGCGAAAGAAAGTTAGCTGAACCACTAGCCCCGAACACACTTCCAGAGGCTCCAGAACCAAATGCAGCACCCATATCAGCACCCTTGCCTTGCTGCAACAAGACCAAGAGGATTACAGCCAAAGCTGAAATTACCTGCAATACGATCAATAAAGTTTTAAACCATTCCACAGCTTATCTCCAAATAAAAAATCTATGCCTGACAAATAGCTAAAAAGTCATGGGGATCTAAAGAAGCTCCCCCAACTAAGCTGCCATCGATATCTGGCATTGCAAACAACTCAACGGCATTGTCAGGCTTGACACTGCCACCATACAAAATTCCAACATGTGAGGCGACGTCTTCGTCAAACTCTGCCAACTGAAGACGAATAGCACGATGCATATCTTGCGCCACTTCAGCACTAGCAAACTTACCAGTTCCAATAGCCCATACAGGCTCATAAGCAATTAAACAATCGGCCAGTCGATCTTGAAGAACAGAAAGTTGTTTGGCCACTTGCCCACAAACAACCTCAACCGCCCTACCTGAATTTCTTTCATCCGCAGTTTCACCAACACAGATAATGGGCGTCATACCACTATCTAATACCTGCAATGCTTTGGCAGCAACAAGTTCGTCAGTCTCATGCTGCATTTGACGTCTCTCAGAATGTCCAACAATGACATAACTACAACCCATCTCCTTTAACATAGAGGCGGCAACCTCACCAGTAAATGAACCAGAAGCATGGGCTGAAACATCTTGTGCCCCAAGACTTAAGAAAGCTAATGAATATTCTTTAATAAGGCTTGCACATTGCGAAAGATATGGAAATGGGGGGCAAACAGCATATTTACGACCCGATGGCATGCCACTCTCCATTCCACGGGCAACTGTTTTTACCCAATCTTGATTACTAGCAAGACTGCCATTCATTTTCCAGTTACCAATGACGATGAGTGGTCGCATAGTTAAATGTAAATCCTCTAGACCGTCAGAACAATCTTACCAACATGCTCCGAAGACTCCATCAAACGATGAGCATCAGCAGCCTGATCTAAAGTGAATACTTTATATATTGAAGGTTTTAACTGACCCGCATTAAGCAAAGGCCAAACATTTTCATAAAGCTGTTTTGTAATTTGTTTCTTAAAGGAAACTGGACGTGGGCGCAGTGTTGAGCCAGTAATGGTTAAGCGACGACGCAGAATTTGATTCGTACTGACTTCTGCCTTTGATCCACCCTGGATAGCAATAATCACAATGCGGCCGTCATCAGCCAAGCAATCAATCTCGCGCTGTACATAAGCACCCGTCACCATATCTAAAATGACGTTAACGCCCTTGCCATCAGTAGCCTTCTTAATTTCTTCAACAAAATCTTGTGTCTTATAGTTAATCGCTAAATCAGCGCCTAATTTAAGACATGCGGTACATTTTTCATCTGAGCCAGCAGTGACAAATACCTTATGACCAAAAGCTTTTGCCAAAAGAATCGCTGTGACACCGATACCACTAGAGCCGCCTTGTACTAATAATGTTTCACCTTCTGCCAATTGGCCACGCATGAAAACATTGCTCCATACGGTATAGAAAGTTTCAGGTAAAGCTGCTGCCTCTTGATCGCTAAAGCCTTTTGGATAAGGCAAGCACTGTGCAACTGGAGCAGTACATAAATCTGCATAACCGCCACCTTGCACTAATGCACAAACTTTATCGCCTACTTTAAGACCAAAAAGATTGTCAGCATGTGATAGGTCACCGCCAACAATTTCACCAGCAACTTCAAGACCAGGGATATCAGATGCGCCAGCTGGAACCGGGTAATGCCCTTTGCGCTGTAAAACATCAGGGCGATTAATTCCGGCGGCAAGTACTTTAATCAAGATCTCCCCAGATCCAGCAGTAGGAACTGCCGGGTCTGGACGAGTGTTGGCAACCAGCATTTCTGGTGCACCAAACTCTTTGATCTCAATGACACGCATAGACAGTCTACTTAATGACTTAAGCAGTTTCGTCCGTTGGCGCCACTTCAGCAACAGCTTCAGCGCCCGCTAAAGGAGCAATCGTGCCACCTTCATCAGCCATTGCAGCTTTTAGTGATAAACGCAAACGACCACGCTCATCAGCAGCTAACAACTTCACACGCACAACTTGGCCTTCTTGCAAGTAGTCTTTCACTTCTTTGACACGCTCGTTAGAGATTTCAGAGATATGCAAGAGACCGTCTTTACCTGGAAGAATATTTACTAAAGCACCGAACTCAAGTAACTTCACTACTGGACCTTCGTAGATCTTACCTACTTCAGCTTCAGCAGTAATACCTTCGATACGCGCTTTTGCTTCTGCCATACCTTCTGCGCTGGTTGAAGCAATAGTTACTGTACCGTCATCTTTAATATCGATACTGCAGCCGGTTTCTTTAGTCAAGGCTTGAATCGTTGCGCCGCCTTTACCGATGACTTCACGGATCTTGTCTGGATGAATCTTGAAAGACACCATGCGTGGAGCATGAGCAGACAATTCTGTGCGCACTGAACCCATGGCTTCTTGCATTTTGCTCAAGATGTGCAAACGACCTTCTTTTGCTTGTGCTAAAGCTACTTGCATAATTTCTTTAGTAATCCCTTGAACTTTAATGTCCATTTGAAGTGCAGTAATACCATTAGCAGTACCTGCTACTTTAAAGTCCATATCACCTAAGTGATCTTCATCACCCAAGATGTCAGTTAGTACGGCAAAACGATTACCGTCAAGAATCAAGCCCATAGCAACGCCAGCCACGTGTGCTTTAACAGGAACGCCTGCATCCATCATCGCCAAACAGCCACCACAAACTGAGGCCATTGAAGATGAACCATTAGATTCAGTGATTTCTGAAACAACACGGATACTGTATGCAAAGTCTTCAGCACTTGGCAATACAGGGATCAATGCGCGCTTAGCTAAACGACCGTGACCAATTTCACGACGCTTAGGGCTACCTACGCGACCAGTTTCGCCGGTAGCAAATGGAGGCATGTTGTAGTGGAACATGAAGCGATCGCGGTACTCACCTTCGAGCGCATCAATGATTTGCTCATCACGTGCAGTACCTAAAGTAGCTACTACCAATGCTTGTGTCTCACCACGAGTAAACAATGCTGAACCGTGCGTGCGTGGCAATACACCATTACGAATTTCAATCGGACGCACAGTGCGTGTATCACGACCATCAATACGTGGCTCACCATTCAAAATCTGGCTACGTACAATCTTCGCTTCGATTTCAAATAAGATATCGTTAACAGCAACTGCGTCAACATCACCTTCTTCTGACAACTTAGCAACGACTTCCTTAGTAATTTCTTTAAGCTTGTCTGAACGAGCACCTTTTTGACGAATCTGATAAGCCTCACGTAATGGCGCTTCAGCCAAAGCAGTGACCTTAGCAATAAATGGCTCATCTTTAGGAGCAGCAGTCCAATCCCATTCTGGCTTACCTGCTTCACGTACTAACTCGTTAATGGCGTTGATCGCTGTTTGCATTTGGTCATGACCAAACACAACTGCACCCAACATCACTTCTTCAGAAAGTTGGTTTGCTTCTGACTCCACCATCAATACGGCAGCTTGCGTACCAGCAACGATCAAATCGAGTTCACTAGTAGCTTGCTCTGTACGAGTTGGGTTCAAAAGATATTGGCCATTGGCATAGCCAACACGGGCTGCACCAACCGGACCTGCAAAAGGAATGCCTGAAACTGCCAGAGCTGCTGATGCAGCGATCAATGCAGGAATATCGGCAGGAACATCAGGATTGATAGACAACACATGAACTACTACTTGGACTTCGTTCAAGAATCCCTCTGGGAATAAAGGGCGTAATGGACGGTCGATTAAACGAGAGATCAACGTCTCACCTTCTGATGGGCGACCTTCACGGCGGAAGAATCCACCAGGAATTTTGCCTGCTGCGTAAGTCTTTTCTAAATAATCAACTGTTAATGGGAAAAAGGATTGGCCTGGCTTCGCAGACTTTGAGGCAACTACTGTGCCCATTACTACAGTGTCATCCACGTTAACAATCACGGCACCACCTGCTTGACGAGCGATCTCGCCTGTTTCCATCGTTACTTGGTGGTTACCCCATTGAAAACTTTTTACTGCTTTTTTAAACATCGTCATTTTGATCTTCTCCAAATTGTTCACACAAAACTCACATGAGGCTTGTGCTTGTCGTGGGATAAAGCAGTGTCACGACAACACTGGAGCGTTTTAAGGTCACAAGGGATGCCATTCCAGGGAGACTCTGATCGATCTTCAGAAGCTCATTGGAATGACACGATCCCCTACACAAATGCACTCGAAACGCCCAAAAAACATGCCATCTGCTTAAGACTGATTCTGCGAAGAAACAACCCTAAGAAAGATGGCATTGCATACCGATAAGAATTACTTACGGAGACCTAATTTATCAATCAATGCGCGATAGCGATCCAAATCTTTGCCCTTAAGATAATCCAAAAGGCGACGGCGACGTGAAACCATCTTCAACAAGCCACGACGGCTGTGATGATCTTTAGCGTTAGCCTTG
>CANHLB010000031.1 GCA_947461335.1 Burkholderiaceae bacterium
AAGCTAATAAAGCTTCTTCTTTTGGCAATGCATCTGCACCCATCCCTACCTGTGGTAACAAATCCATTAAGTCGCTGGGCGGCAAGCGAAACCAGGTCAACCATTGATGACTAAGGGGGTGTTGCAAACTTAAAGCGTAGGCATGTAATGCCTGACGCTCAAAAGGGAGTAATTTGGCGACTCCAGGGGTCTTCTTGTGGTAAACGGGGTCTCCTAAAAGCGGAAAACCTAAGGATTCGAGATGAACACGGATCTGGTGAGTGCGCCCTGTTTCTAAGCGACATTCGAGCAAGGCGACTATTGACTCATTAAATACACCCTTTGCCAGACGACGAAATAAGGTTGCCGCTGGCTTTCCTTGAGCGCTCCCTGCTGCCATTCTGAGGCGATCCCGCTGATCTCTGCCTACTGAAGCCAAGACTTTTCCTTGACTTGGTGTATCACCCCAAACCCAGGCTAAATAGCGACGTCCAACCGTTCTTTCTTGAAGTTGCCTGACCAAGGAGGTTTGGGCTTGAGCAGTACGGGCTACTACCATCAGACCCGAAGTATCCTTATCTAAACGATGGACTATCCCCGCCCTCGGAAGGGATTTAAGTTCTGGGTAGCGGAATAAAAGCCCATTCAATAAAGTTCCAGACCAATTACCAGCGGCAGGATGAACTACCAGCCCTGACTGCTTATTGATCACGATGAGGCTTTCATCTTCATAAACAACGTCCAGTGAGATATCTTCTGGGCTAAAGGCAAATTGCTCAGGCATTTCTTGTGGAAAAACCTTAATACTCTCGCCGCCCCTGAGTAAATAACGCGCCTTAGTGACTTTTCCATCCACCATGACTGCCCCGGCCTCTACCCATGCCTTGAGTCGGTTACGGGAATAATCCGGTAAAGACCCTGCCAATACCTTGTCGAGCCTCTCCCCAGCCATCTCTAAAGGAATATCTAGGGAGATGAAATCCTCTTCATCGATATAATCGGAAGGATTCGATTCAGGAGTTTGCGGCAATGCCACGCTTAAAGAGCCTTTTAGTTATGTCCGACGTAATATCAGACGCCAGTTTAAGGCTTGCAGGGAATGTCGCTCCACAAAAAGTGCACAATCTTTTTAAATCCAGGCCTTTCTATCTCCTTTTATTGGCTCTGGGCGCCTTACTCATCCTTACTGCTTGCGCAGGAAGTGGGGGCCAGAAGGACGATACCGATATTTGGTCAGAATCTAAGCTTTACTCAGAGGCGACCGACAAATTAAATGATGCCGACTTTGCCAAATGCGGTAAATACTTTGACAAGCTTGAAGCACGTTTTCCATTTGGCCCTTATTCGCAGCAAGCACAAATCAATGCCGCCTATTGCTACTGGAAAGCACAAGAGCAAACTCAAGCACTGGTTGCAATCGATCGCTTCATCAAACTGCATCAAGGTAGCCCAAACTTAGATTACGCCTACTATCTCAAAGGACTCATCACCTTTAATGATGACTTGGGTTGGCTTGGCAAATTTACAGGGCAAGATTTAAGCGAGCGTGATCCAAAAGCCGCTAAAGAAGCATTTGAATCCTTTAAGGTTGTCGTTGAACGATTCCCTAATAGTAAATACGCTCCAGATGCTCTAGATCGGATGCGCTATATCGTGAACTCACTTGCGGAGGCAGATGTCATTGTTGCGCGTTTTTATTATCAGCGTGGAGCCTATTTAGCCGCTGCAAACCGTGCCCAGTTAGTAATTCGGGACTACGATCGTGCTCCCGCCGTGGAAGAAGCACTCTATCTGCTTTATAAATCCTATGAAAAGTTAGGCATGGTTGATCTCAGTAACGATACTGCACGAGTCTTCAAGTTGAATTTTCCTGACAGTCAAATGCTAGTGACTGGGCAACGCGTTCAGAAGGAACGTAAATGGTGGCAGATCTGGAATCGATAATCCCAATAGCCTAACTCCATCAGATAAGAAAAAAACCCCATTCGATTTGAGTGGGGTTTTTTGTTTGCTACCGTTTTATTTCAAAACTATTTGACAACCACAGGTACTCGTTGAGCTAGAGCACAAAGCAACTCATACCCAATGGTATCGCTCATATGGGCTACCTCATCAACAGGAACCTTGTCACCCCAAAGCTCTACAACGCTACCTATTTTTGCTTCAGGAGCTTGGCGCAGATCAATCGTTAACATGTCCATCGATACGCGACCAACAATGGGGCATATCATGCCATTGCCATGGTTTGCATCGCCAACCCAAACTGGAGTGCCATCTTTGGCATGCCTGGGATATCCATCTGCATAACCACAAGCCACTACACCAATACGCATATCTTCAGGAGCTTCATAGCGACCGCCATAACCGACATGATCTCCCTTTTTAAGCTCCTGAATATCAATAATTTCACTTTGAAGTTGCATTACCGCTTGCAAGTGTGCATGCTTAATATCTGCATAAATGCCCGTCGGTGATGCACCATAGAGCATGATCCCAGGCCTTACCCAGTCACCTAATGCATTTCGATGCCAGAGAATGGTAGCGGAATTCGCCAAAGAAGTTGGAGCGTTCAAGCCTTCAATCGTTTCGTTAAAAAGTTCAAGCTGACTACCAACTGTCGGTAAGCGATCAACGTGATCAGCATTTGCAAAATGCGTCATATGGTGCATTTTGTAGCCAGCAGCGTGTAGGCGATGAAATGCTGTTCTATAGGCTGCAGGCTTAAAACCAAGGCGATTCATGCCAGTATTCATTTTTAGAAACACATTCATAGGCTTGTGTGGCTTATAAGATTCAAGCCATTGCACCTGCGCCTCACAATGAACAACTAGATCACAGGCTAACTTTTCTGCTAAAGCAACTTCATTTTCATGAAATAACCCTTCTAAAAGTAGGATTCGACCTTGCCAACCATCCTCCCTAAGTCGGCCAGCATTGTGGATGCTTAAAAGCGCAAAACCATCAGTAGAAGCCAATCCTTTTAAGGCGGCCTCAAAAGAATGCCCATAAGCTCTAGATTTAATAACAGACCAAATCTTGGATTGCGGCGCAAGTTCACGAACTCTGTTTAAATTATGCTGAAAGGCATCAGTGTGAATGGATGCCAAAATTGGTCTATTAATCAGGCCATTAGCTGAGCTGCTCATATTCACCCCTCCTTTCGTGTTTTAATTGAATGAATGACTAGATTGTACGAATGAACCGCAGTTTTTACATCATTATGGCGGCGCAATTTTTTTCGTCGCTTGCTGATAACGCCCTCCTAATTGCTGCTATTGCTCTTTTGGCCCAGCTACATGCTCCGGCCTGGATGACTCCTTTACTCAAATTGTTCTTTGTATTGTCTTATGTCGTCTTAGCTGCATTCGTAGGCGCCTTTGCAGACTCCCGACCAAAGGGTAATGTTATGTTCATTACCAACACTATCAAATTTGTGGGTTGTGTGGTCATGCTATTTGGTAGTCACCCTTTATTTGCCTATGCCATTGTTGGCCTAGGAGCAGCTGCATACTCTCCAGCAAAATACGGCATTCTTACCGAACTGCTACCCCCAGAAAAATTAGTTGCTGCAAATGGCTGGATTGAGGGCCTCACAGTAGGGTCAATTATTCTTGGAACGGTTTTGGGTGGTGTCTTAATTAGCAACACTGTCTCTCAAGGTCTACTCTCTTTAGATATTCCTGCGATCGAAACTGGGGTTGATACACCTGCTGAATCAGCCATCATGATCATTATGATGATTTATATCATTGCTGCACTGATTAACCTCAAGATTCCAGATACAGGTGCACGTTACGTTTCTCAAAAAGCGAATCCCATTGAATTAATAAAAGACTTTTCAGTGTGTTTTAAAACACTCTGGAATGATCGTCTCGGCCAAATCTCTTTAGCAGTAACCACCTTATTTTGGGGTGCTGGTGCTACGCTGCAATTTATTGTGATTAAGTGGGCTCAAGTTGCACTTCATATGACCTTATCTCAAGGCGCTATTCTTCAGGCTATTTCTGCTGTAGGCGTGGCTGGCGGAGCCGTATGGGCCGCTTGGCGCATACCTCTTCGTAATTCATTAAACGTTCTACCCTATGGTATTGCAATGGGTTTAGTAGTCTGTGTAATGGCTGTGTATAACTCCGATATGCTGCCCAATACAACTGTCATGACGATTGGTAAATTAGAAATTTCTCTCAACCTATTGCCCGCCTACTTTTTATTAATTTTAGTGGGATGGTTAGCGGGTTATTTTGTGGTCCCAATGAACGCCCTATTGCAACATCGTGGTCACGTTCTCATGTCTGCCGGTCATTCAATTGCCGTGCAAAATTTTAATGAAAATATTTCCGTATTAATGATGCTCCTAATTTACTCACTACTGATTTGGTTAGATGTTCCAATCTCTGCAGTCATCATTGGATTTGGAGTTACTGTCAGTCTGATTATGTGGTTAGTCATCAAAAGGCATGCTAGAAATCAGGCGGAATACGATTCTATGCATCTCATTGGAGAGCACAAGGTTTAACTGCGGCGGGCTTCCTAAATATTTTGCAGGACGGACTTCGCTAGCAATAGATCCTGCCAAAACAAAGCCTTATCTTGTGGTTTAGCAAGGATATGAGCCAAGTCAAAAGTTGCAATGACTGGAATTTCTTCTTCACTTCCAGAGTGAAGGGCTAAAACGGTTTCACGCAACTGCGGTAAAGCATCCTTCTCACCAGTGATTTTTTGAGCCACAGAGCCCCCAAATGCGACAGCAACTACCGGCACACCATTACTGGGAAGCACAAGTTGACTGAGAGTTTCAGAGGGGTTTTTCCAACTCCATTCTTGGGAACTCAGGCCCAATACCCGAATCACATTCTCAAATAAAGCCTGGGCATCACCTTGGGCCAGATTGCCAAAGAACCACCAATTCGCCTGTGGTGGTCTACTTAGAACGCTTGGCTCGGCTAATAGCTCTTGAGGGCTATCTTTGGAGGTCCACTGGGTAACGCCCATTTCTTTGAGGAAGCTTGCATGTGTATTGCTCATAGCTCTAGCTTAATGGATTTAGCCATGACAATGGCATCTTCACGCTTACCTGTTTGAGCATCTAATGGGTAGTAGTTATTTCTGACACCAATCTGCTCATAAGCCAATGATTGGTACAAATTCACAGCAGCAATATTAGAAGGCCTTACTTCCAAAATAATTCTAGGCATCTTTTGCTGGGCTGCTACCCCCTCAATTGCTGACATCATTCTCGAACCAAGCCCCAGTTTTCGTAATTGAGGAGACACAGTAATATTGAGCAAATGTAATTCATCTACAGCAGGAAACAGGATGCAGTATGCCCAAAGTATTGCGGGATCTAAGTAGGATCCTTTAATCGCCTGATCTACTTGTGGACGAATACAGTAAGCCCAGTGTCCAGCTGCCAAGGAATCTGTAAAGTTGCCTCTTGTCCAGGGATGAAGATGGGAGGTAGCTTCTATTTTTAGCACTTCATCTAAGTCTACAGTCTGCATTGGCAAAAAGGAGAGCTCAGCTATTCCTGCGGAAGGATTGGTAACAGACTCGGACATTATTTAAATGCCTCAATACGCTCTTGCGTTGTTAAGGCAACTTTGTTGCGAATATAGAGAGGCTCAAGATCTTGCACATGACATTGCTGACCAGCCGACCACATTTGTTGGGCACACTCCAAAATGCCTAAGGCAGAAATATGAATTTCTGAATCTAGGGAGCTTGATGGCAGCTTCTGAGCAATACCACTCATAAGGCGCTCACCATAGGTCTTTAGAGCACTTCCAGCTAAAAACTCAATACCAAGAAAGTCGATCTCTTCGGGTTTAGAAAGATGGATATCGCCGACGCGGGCGGGTAATTTTTGATGAATCGTTTCGTACTTAGCCCAGTAAATTTCATCCATGCGCGCATCTAGGGCTACAACAAAGTGATTAGGCTTTGCTTGGTCAAAAGATTGTGTATGACTTAATTGTGCTGCAACAGCATCAAAACTGACTACAGGTAAAACGGATAGAGCATTGGAGATTGCAAGTCCTTGCACTGCAGCCACAGCAAGCCGGACACCTGTAAATGCTCCAGGACCAATACCAATGGCTATCGCATCAAGCTCTGCTAGTTTTACATTTGCTTCACTTAAAAGTTCTTCAATCCATGGAAGTAATAGCTGGCTAGCGCCAGCCGATACCAATTCATGTCGGAGTATTGGCGCACTGTCATCTAAAGATAAAGCCACCGAACACCAAGCAGTTGATGTGTCGATGGCTAGAATACGTGTCAATTTGAACTCGTTTAATTTGCTAAGAAAGTCAAATTATGAACCCAATCCGACAATGACTTCGGGTGGCGCCTGAACAAGCTCAATAAGCACCCCTTCCCCACAAATTGGGAACTCATCGTTCCCCCTTGGGTGCACAAAGGTAATGTCATAGCCTGCTGCGCCCTTACGAATGCCCCCAGGAGCAAAACGTAAGCCTTTGGCAGTGAGCCATTCAACCGCCTTAGGAAGATCATCTACCCATAATCCAATGTGATTTAGAGGGGTTTGGTGTACGGCTGGTTTCTTTTCAATATCAAAAGGCTGCATCAGATCTACTTCAACTTCATTAATACCTTTACCAATAGCGCAAATATCTTCATCTACGTTTTCACGCTCAGAAACAAACGTGCTCTTATATTCAAAGCCCAACATATCAACCCATAATGTCTTGAGGCGTTCTTTACTTTCTCCACCAATAGCAATTTGTTGTATACCTAAAATTTTGAATGGCTTATTTGACATCATTTCCTCTCATTCGAAACGAATGATCAATTGATCCACCGCTAAGCTATCGCCCTCAGTAGCGCAGATCTCTGCAACTACTCCATCTTGCATAGCAGAAATAGTATTTTCCATTTTCATGGCTTCAATAGATGCTAGCTTTTGTCCAGCCGTAACGGCATCGCCAGCTTTAACTGCGATCTTTGTTAAAAGACCAGGCATTGGAGACATGACCAACTTAGAGTTATCTGGCGGCAGCTTCACTGGCATACGACGCTGAAGCTCAGCACCTAATGGGCTCAACACCATACACTCATAATGAGCACCATCTAACACTAAAACGTATTTCACGCCACGGCGCTCAACCTGGGCTGTCACTTTATGAGTACCATTGATAGTGGCATTCAGACAAATTTGACCTGGTCGCCAGTTGCTAACGATGTCGTAACGACTAACGCCATCTGCTTCATCGATATAGACAGAATAAATTCCATCCTTTAGTTCAACTCGAATAGGCACTTCGATTGGGTCAGCCATTGAGCCTGTTTTTTTACCTGTGACAACAACAAACTTCTTGGCAATAATCATTTCATGTCCCGCTAGCTGGCCATCAATCATCTTAATGTGCTCAAGATAGCGATAACGCATAAATGCAGCTAAGGCTGCTAAGCGTTTAGGATCCACCGGCTGCACAGAATCCTTTTTGAAGCCTTCTGGATATTCTTCTGCAATAAAACCCGTTGTGAAATCGCCATTCACAAAGCGTGGATGTTGCAACAAAGCAGATTGAAAAGGAATATTGGAATGAATACCGCGAATCACAAAGTCATTTAATGCAGCACGCATCTTTTCAATGGCTTCAGCTCGATCTTTTCCATGAACAATCAACTTTGCAATCATGGAGTCGTAGTACATGGGGATCTCACCACCCTCATATACGCCAGTATCTACCCGCACACCATTTTCACACTCTGGCGGACGATATTTCACTAGGCGGCCAGTAGAAGGCAAGAAATTGCGGAAGGGATCATCGGCATTAATACGGCATTCCATTGACCAACCGTCAAGTTTTACATCTTCTTGCTTGAATGCCAATTTTTCACCAGCAGCAACACGAATCATTTGTTCAACGAGGTCAAGACCTGTGATGCTTTCAGTTACTGGGTGCTCTACTTGTAAACGGGTATTCATCTCAAGGAAGTAGAAAGACTTATCCTTACCCACCACAAACTCCACTGTACCTGCGGATTGGTAATTGACTGCACGTGCCAAAGCAACTGCTTGTTCGCCCATTGCCTTACGGGTGGCAGGATCAATGAATGGGGAAGGCGCTTCTTCGATGACCTTTTGATGACGACGCTGAATCGAGCAGTCACGTTCATTGAGATACACCAAGTTGCCATGGGCATCACCTAATACCTGAATCTCAATATGGCGTGGGCCTTCAACAAACTTCTCAATGAAGATACGATCATCGCCAAAGCTATTCAATGCTTCTGTTTTGCAAGCTACAAATCCTTCTGCTGCCTCTTTATCATTAAAAGCCACTCGCAGACCTTTGCCGCCGCCTCCCGCAGAAGCCTTAATCATGACTGGGTAGCCAATGCCTTGAGCAATCTTGACCGCCTCTTCAGGAGTAGCAATAGCCTCGTTATGACCTGGAATAGTATTGACTTTAGCCTCTATAGCAAGCTTCTTAGAAGCGATCTTGTCACCCATGGCTGCAATCGATTGGTACTTGGGTCCAATAAAGACAATACCCTCTTCTTCACAACGTTTAGCGAACTGCTCGTTTTCAGACAAAAATCCATAGCCTGGATGCACCGCTTCTGCTCCTGTATCTTTGCAGGCCTGAATGATGCGATCGATTAGTAAATACGACTCTCTTGAAGGGGCCGGCCCAATGCATACAGCCTCATCCGCCAATTGCACATGACGCGCCTCTTTATCAGCCTCAGAGTAAACCGCAACAGTCTTAATCCCCATCTTCTTAGCTGTTTTGATCACACGGCAAGCAATCTCGCCACGATTCGCAATTAATATTTTCTTAAACATTTTCGTAGTCATTATTTTTTGCGCCTTTACAGAGGAATATTGCCGTGTTTACGGGCAGGATTCTTCAAGTCTTTGTCTTTTAACATTGCTAAGGAGCGAGCGATACGTTTACGTGTTTCATGAGGCAGGATAACGTCGTCAATATAACCACGACGGCCAGCTACAAAGGGATTGGCAAACTTTGCTTTGTATTCAGCCTCGCGAGCGGTAATTTTTTGTGGATCCGATTTCTCTTCACGGAAAATAATTTCTACCGCACCCTTTGGTCCCATTACTGCAATTTCTGCCGAAGGCCAAGCAAAGTTGACGTCACCACGTAAGTGCTTTGACGCCATCACATCATATGCTCCGCCATACGCTTTGCGGGTAATCAATGTCACCTTTGGTACAGTACAGTCTGCATAGGCGTAAAGTAATTTCGCTCCATGCTTAATGATTCCGCCATATTCCTGTGCAGTACCCGGCATAAATCCAGGCACATCAACTAAGGTAACTACAGGTATATTGAATGCATCACAGAAGCGCACAAATCGTGCTGCCTTAATGGATGCCTTGATATCTAAGCAACCCGCTAAGACCAGGGGTTGGTTTGCTACGATGCCGATAGAGCGCCCTTCCATACGTGCAAAACCAATCACAATATTTTTGGCGTAGTCAGGCTGAAGCTCAAAAAATTCAGCATCGTCTGCAATCTTGCAAATCAACTCTTTCATGTCATACGGTTGATTTGGATTGGATGGAACTAAGGTATCTAATGAAAAATCAGGCTCTTCTGTGCGATTAGCTCCCTTAATAAGAGGCGGCTTTTCTCGGTTTGATAGCGGGAGATAATTGAAGAAACGGCGCAACATCATGATGGCATCAACATCATTGTCAAAGGCAAGATCGCACACGCCCGATATGGTGGAGTGAGTCACTGCACCGCCCAGCTCTTCAGAAGTCACATCCTCATGGGTAACCGTCTTCACGACTTCTGGACCAGTTACAAACATGTAGGAGCTATCTTTGACCATAAAGATAAAATCGGTTAATGCTGGTGAGTACACAGCTCCACCAGCACAAGGCCCCATGATCAAAGAAATCTGGGGGATCACCCCTGAAGCGGTGACGTTGCGTTGGAAAATCTCCGCATAACCGCCTAGAGAAGCAACACCCTCTTGAATGCGTGCACCACCAGAGTCATTTAATCCGATAACTGGAGCGCCAACCTTAAGGGCTTGATCCATGATCTTGCAGATCTTTTCAGCATGGGCCTCTGATAAAGAGCCGCCCAATACAGTGAAGTCTTGTGAAAAAACAAAGACCAAACGACCGTTGATCATTCCATAACCAGTGACTACACCATCGCCTGGGACAGTTTGATCAGCCATTCCAAAATCATGACAACGATGCTCAACGAACATATCCCACTCTTCGAAAGTGCCTGCATCAAGTAAAAGTTCAATCCGCTCGCGGGCAGTGAGCTTGCCCTTTGCATGTTGAGCTTGAATACGCTTTTGTCCACCACCTAATCTGGCAAGCTCACGCTTCGCTTCGAGTTGTTGAATGATTTCCTTCATTTCCTACTCCTTAGAAAAATTCATGCCCCATGGACTCTAGTAAGCGTCTTGCAGCTACTGAAGCGGCCATGGTTCCTGCATTTACCTGTGCAATTAAGATTGGCAATAGTTCTTGAACTTCTGAATTGTTACGAAACGCATTTTTTAGTCCTGCATCGATGCGATCCCACATCCATGCTCCCGCTTGTTGTTTGCGACGGGATTCAAATTTGCCATTCGCTTTTTGTAATTTTTCAAAATGGGTGACTTTATTCCATAGTTCAGGCACGCCCTTGCCATCAAGAGCACTTAAGGTAATAACGGTTGGATGCCACAACTCTTGATCATGGGATGCATGATCTGGATTGCCTTGAAAACCTAGCAAGCGCAATGAGCTCGTAATGAACAATTGCGCGCGCATTGCTGCATCTGGGTCAATATCTACTTTATTTATAGCTATCAAATCAGCAATTTCCATTACACCTTTTTTAATTGCTTGTAGATCATCGCCAGCGTTAGGTAGTTGCATGAGTAAGAACATATCTGTCATGCCTGCTACTGCAATTTCGCTTTGCCCAACTCCAACCGTTTCAACGATGATGATGTCAAAACCGGCTGCCTCAGCAACTAACATAGCTTCGCGAGTCTTCTCTGCAACACCTCCAAGCGTTCCTGAGGATGGGCTTGGACGAATAAAAGCATCTTCTAAAACGGAGAGGCGCTCCATACGGGTTTTATCACCTAGAATTGATCCGCCAGATAAACTCGAGGACGGATCAATTGCCATGACAGCAACACGATGGCCTTTTTCGATGAGATAAAGTCCTAAGGACTCAATCAAGGTTGACTTACCTACACCTGGAACTCCTGAGATACCTAAGCGAAATGACTTTCCTGTTTTAGGAAGAAGCGTATTGAGGACTTCATCAGCACGCCTGCGATGGTCTAGACGGGTTGATTCAAGTAAAGTAATGATCTTCGCTAGAGCGCGTCGCTGCTGGGGCGAAGGCGCACCAGTGAGATCATTGACTAAGGCTTGATCAGCAGCTTGGAGCATGCAATTGGATCCGAGTTAAGTTGGTTTTACTGATTTACGAATTTGCTCAAGCACATCCTTCGCTGAAGCGGGAATTGGTGTACCTGGGCCATAAATTCCCTTTACACCTGCCTCATAAAGGAATTCGTAATCTTGTCTTGGAATAACTCCCCCCACAAAGACGATGATGTCATCTGATCCCTGTTTCTTGAGCTCGGCAATGATTGCCGGAACTAAGGTTTTGTGACCAGCTGCAAGTGTCGAAACGCCTAATGCATGAACGTCGTTTTCAATGGCCTGACGCGCACATTCTTCAGGGGTTTGAAACAAGGGCCCGATATCTACATCAAAACCTAAGTCTGCATAAGCAGTTGCCACCACTTTAGCGCCACG
>CANHLB010000032.1 GCA_947461335.1 Burkholderiaceae bacterium
ATTTCTGAAGTGATGCAATTTCTAAAAGAACGTGCAGAGCTATTAAAAGAAAAAGGGGTTGATGCAAACAGAATTACTATCGACCCAGGCTTTGGTTTTGGCAAGAGTCTTGAGCATAATCTCAATATGCTCGCTAAATTTGGGCAGTTCTCCCAATTAGGCTATCCGGTGCTCGCTGGTATCTCGCGTAAATCAATGCTAGGCAAACTCACTGGTAAAGATACCCATGAACGCTTAGCCCCCAGTGTGGCTGCAGCCATTATGGCGGCCGATCGTGGAGCCAAAATTGTCAGAGTGCATGACGTTCCTGAGACCGTAGATGCACTAAAGCTATGGGAGGCTATGAAAACTTAGCCAAGCTTTAATACTGAAGACGCTAAGTTTTATAATGAATCCCTATGAAAAAACAATACTTTGGTACTGATGGCATACGGGGTGAAGTGGGGCAATTTCCCATTGTTCCCGAGTTCATGACTCGCCTAGGTTATGCCGCCGGTAAGGTGCTTTCTAAAAACGCCAAAGCAGGCGAACGTTGCAAAGTCTTAATTGGAAAAGATACCCGCATTTCAGGCTACTTACTAGAGTCTGCATTACAGGCTGGCTTTGCAGCAGCTGGTGTGGATGTCATGCTCTGCGGCCCAATGCCAACGCCTGGCGTTGCTTATCTCACTAAGGCATTGCGTTTATCAGCTGGGGTCGTGATCTCCGCATCTCACAATCCCTATCAAGATAATGGCATTAAATTCTTCTCGGCCATTGGCGATAAGTTAGACGATAAATTTGAAATTGCGATTGAAGCTGAATTAGAAAAACCGATGGGATGTGTAAGTGCACAAGATTTAGGTAAAGCATTTCGTTTGGATGATGCTGCAGGTCGTTATATTGAATTCTGTAAATCTACATTTCCGGGCGACTTAAATCTTAAAGGATTAAAGGTAGTGCTTGACTGTGCCAATGGGGCTGCATATCACACAGCTCCGCATGTATTTCATGAACTCGGTGCTGAAGTCATCTCGATTGGCGTTGCTCCTGATGGCAAAAATATTAATGACGCTTGTGGAGCTACTGCGCCAGCCGCATTAATTACCAAGGTGAAAGAAGTAAAGGCAGACATCGGTATTGCTTTAGATGGAGATGCTGACCGATTACAAATGGTAGATGCCACCGGTCGTTTATTTAATGGTGATGAGTTGCTATTTGTTCTTGCCAAAGACAGGTTAGATCGGGGAGAAAAGATTGGCGGAGTCATTGGTACCCTGATGACGAATCTAGCAGTAGAAAACGCCATTAAAGATTTAGGTATTGGATTTGAACGTGCCAATGTGGGTGACCGTTACGTACTAGAGTTACTAAAACAAAAGGGCTGGATTATTGGCGGGGAAGGTTCTGGTCACTTATTGTGCCTCGATCGGCATTCCACTGGTGATGGCACCATTGCTGCTCTTCAAGTTTTAGCAGCGATGAGCCAAAACAAAAAGAGTCTCGCTCAGTTACTTGAAACAGTCAAAATCTTCCCACAAGTCCTTCTGAATGTGAAATTTAAGCCTGGCTACGATTGGAAGTCTGATGAAAAGCTCAAACAGCAGATCGCTAAAGTAGAAGCGGATCTAAAGGGCATTGGTAGGGTTCTCATTCGAGCATCTGGTACCGAACCACTCCTACGGGTAATGATCGAAACAAAAGATGGCGATGTAGCCATGAGCGCTGCCAAAAGTATTGCTGATTTAATTCCGACAGCCTAAATCCTAAGCCTTAAATACTAGATGCACTTCAAATACCTTGCGGTAAAACTCAAATTTGTATTTGGCTTGCTGTTTGTATTTCTAGCTTCAGCCTACTTACCAAGTGCAAGTGGGCAAGCTGACAATAACAAGCCCAAAAATATCATCATCATGTTTGCCGATGGCACAACGAGCAGCCAATATGAGTTTGGCCGATATTCTAGTGAGTTATTACGACAGCAATCCTTTGCTGTGACCGATGTAGTTATGGCTAAAGGCCAGTATCAGTTAATGAAAACCGAATCAGCAAATTACTTTGTGACTGATTCGGCAGCAGCTGCATCGGCGATGTCCATAGGCTATAAAGTCAATAATGGCGCTATATCCATTACTCCAGACGGAAAAACACCGCCTACCATCATGGCAGTTGCCAAAGATCAGGGTAAAAGAATCGGACTACTCACCACTGCACCAATTTATGATGCTAGCCCAGCGGCATTTAGCGTTCACGCTAAATCCAGACGTGATAATGAATTGATTGTGAACCAGTATCTAGAGCTAGCCCCAGATATACTCATGGGGGGTGGAGCAAATTACTTTCTTCCAAATTCGATGTCTGGTGGAAAACGTCAAGATGGCAAGAATGTCATTGAAGCCTTTCAAGCAAAAGGCTATCAATTTCTAAACACACCTGAACAACTGAAGCAGATCAAGTCATCTAAGCTTTTGGGTTTATTTGCCGAGGAGGACCTCGATTATGAAATTGATCGCAATGTGCAAGAGACGCCTAACTTATCGCAGATGATGACCGCAGCACTCCAAGTACTCAATCAGGGTGCTGAGAAAAGTAAAAGTAAGGGCTTTGTATTGTTTGCCGAAAACGAGAACACAGACTCTGCAGGCCACCAAAATGACGTTGCTGCTTTAATGCGCGACCTTTGGGCTTTTGACGATGCAGTAAAAGTGGCGCTAGAGTTTCAGAAAAAGAACCCAGATACTTTGGTGATTGTTACTGGAGATCATGAGACGGGAGGATTTTCTCCAACCTATGGACGTAAGAATCTTGGACCCGCAGGAAATACCAACTATTTGAACGTGAGTATTGAGCAGCTCAAGCAAATTGAACGCTATAAGATCTCACTTAAGGAGTTTTCTGACAAGTTCAAAGCGAAAGCAAAACAAACTACTAGCATTGCGGAATTAAATTCCTATTTAAATGCTGTGCTGCAGGAAAACTTCCCAGGTCTTGTCTTAGATGATGACTTACGGGAAAAAATTCTGAGTAGTGGTCAACTTAATCCCAACTCGAATTACCTACCATCTAATATCCTGGGCTTAGCGATTGCACGCCAAACGGGCTTTTATTGGGGAACAGCAGGGCATACCCCAGCGCCCATCACAGTGGCAGCTATTGGGCCAGGATCGCAAGTATTCAAAGGGTTTGATGACAATACTGCTTTTGCTATAAAACTTAGACGCCTGATAACCCAAAAATAGCCTCTAGAGCCCTCAAAAAAGGGCTTTTTGCCGTGTCATCAAATTGTCATGTTTGAGTCCTATCGTCCTAGTATCGCAATGCTGTCTTACCACCATTAAAGGACTCATCAAATGACATCTCTCTTGAAAAAAGTACTAGTCATCAGTGCTATTTCACTTGCTCCAGCAGTATTCGCTGCAGATATGACTGGTGCTGGTGCAACCTTTCCCTATCCAATTTATGCAAAGTGGGCTGAAGCCTATAAAGCAAAAACTGGCTCTAATTTGAACTACCAATCCATTGGTTCATCTGGTGGCATTAAACAAATCAAGGCAAAAACAGTTGATTTTGGTGCAACGGATAATCCAGTGAAATTCGAAGATCTTGAAAAGGATGGTTTAGTCCAGTTTCCGGCAATTATTGGAGGCGTCGTACCCGTTATTAACGTAGATGGTGTTAAACCAGGCGAAATCAAATTAGATGGACCAACATTGGCCGACATCTTCCAGGGTGTGATTTCTGATTGGGGTGATAAGCGTATCGCCATCATGAACCCTGGCGTGAAAATTCCTTCTGGCCCAATTACCGTAGTTGTCCGGGCTGATGGCTCTGGTACTACTGCAATTTTTACTGACTACCTAGCTAAGACAAGCACTTTATTTAAGGATGCTGTTGGCGCAGGTGCTTCTGTTAAGTGGCCAGCAGCCTCTACAGTTGGCGGTAAGGGCAATGAAGGTGTTGCTGCAAACGTATTGCGTGTTAAAAATTCCATTGGCTATGTTGAGTATGCGTATGCTAAGAAGAACAAGATGACCTTTATTTCGATGAAGAATAAAGACGGCAATTATGTTGAACCAGATGATTTAACATTTGCTGCTGCTGCAGCCGGTACTGATTGGTCAACTATTCCAGGAATGGGTACATTCATTACTAATGCTGCTGGTGCTAAATCCTGGCCAATTACTGGCGCTTCTTTCATCTTGGTCTACAAGAATCCAGAAAACAAAGCAAATGCTGCTGAAGTGATTAAATTCTTTGACTTTGCTTTTAAAGACGGCAAAAAGATGGCTGAAGAACTAGACTATGTAGCAATGCCAGATAAAACAACTGAATTCATTCGCAAGAATGTATTCACAAAGGTTGTAACTAAGTAAGTTTTGATAATTATTGTTTATCGCCAAATTAGGAACAGCTCCACAAGTGTGGAGCTGTTTCAACATCTCAATAAGCAGATTAAATGATCGATATTACGCAGTCCCATTCGGCTCCGACTCCTCAAGCCTTGAAAATTGCTAAATTACAGCGAGTTCAGGACTTACTATTCCATGCGATTACTCAATTCTTTGCCTTGTCAGTACTAATTGCTTTGATGGGAATTTTAATATCGCTGTTGATCAATGCTTGGCCTGCTTTGCATACTTTTGGGCCTGGATTTTTCTTTTCCCAGGAGTGGGATGTTGTTAAAGGCGAATTCGGTGGACTCATTGCTATTTATGGAACGATTGTGACTTCATTGATCGCATTGCTAATTGCAGTGCCTTTGAGTTTTGGAATTGCCGTTTTTCTAACCGAGCTCTGTCCCACATCTCTTCGAAGACCCCTGGGAACTGCAATTGAATTATTAGCTGCAGTTCCTTCGATTATCTATGGAATGTTTGGCTTATTTATCTTTGCCCCTTTGTTTGCTGAATATATTCAGCCCACTTTAGCTGCCACCTTGGGGAAAGTTCCAGGTTTAGGCATTTTATTCTCCGGCGCTTTCAATGGTATCGGAATTCTATGTGCTGGCTTAATTTTGGCAATGATGATTCTTCCCTTTATTGCATCTGTAATGCGTGATGTGTTTGAAATTGTACCGCCAGTTTTAAAAGAGTCAGCCTATGGAATTGGCTGCACAACCTGGGAGGTTGTCAAAAATATCGTGTTGCCATATACCAAGGCTGGAGTAATCGGCGGTGTAATGTTGGGATTAGGTAGAGCACTTGGTGAAACGATGGCGGTGACTTTTGTGATTGGTAATGCCCACCGTTTATCTGCGTCACTATTTTCCCCGGGGACCTCAATTGCATCGACTCTTGCTAATGAATTCGGTGAGGCTGAAGCCGGTAACCATTTATCCTCTTTGTTTGCTCTAGGTTTAGCCCTTTTCATAATTACTTTCGTTGTTTTGGCATGCGCTAAGTGGATGCTGAACAATATGGAAAAGAAACAGGGCTTGAAAACATGAGCAATATTTCTAACATCAATCAAGACATTTTTGCCAAACGCAAACGTACAAATAAAATTGGCCTAACTTTATCTATGGGAGCAATGCTCTTAGGGATGATCTTCTTGTTTTGGATTTTGAGCATATTGTTCATTAAGGGTTTCTCAGCACTTGATTTAAACCTTTTTACCCACAGTACGCCTGCTCCAGGCTCTGAGGGTGGTGGTTTAGCGAATGCCATTGTCGGAAGCCTGATGTTAGTCGGAACATGCACTTTGATTAGTACTCCGATTGGAGTTTTGGCTGGACTTTATTTATCGGAATATGGTGATCGTAGTCGTGTTGCTGCAGTAACACGCTTTGTAACCGATATCATGCTATCGGCACCTTCCATTGTGATTGGATTGTTTGTTTATGCATTTGTCGTTGCACAGGTTAGACATTTCTCAGGGTGGGCGGGTACTATTGCACTCGCTTTGATTGCTATACCGGTTGTAGTACGCACAACAGAGAATATGTTGCGCTTAGTGCCAGGTAGCTTACGTGAGGCGGCCTATGCTTTGGGTACACCAAAGTGGAAAGTTGCCTTCATGATTACCTTACGCGCTGCAAAAAGCGGTGTAATGACCGGTATTCTGCTTGCCTTGGCGCGTGTCAGTGGTGAAACAGCCCCATTGCTATTTACGGCCTTAAACAATCAGTTCTTCTCAACCAATATGAATGCTCCCATGGCTAATTTACCTGTGGTCATCTTTCAATTTGCAATGAGCCCGTATGACAACTGGGTTGATTTAGCGTGGGGCGGTGCCTTACTAATTACATTCGCTGTTCTTGGTTTAAATATACTGGCGCGGGTGGTATTTCGTGAGAAGGTTCAAGGATGATGAGTAATGTAAAAACAATGTTTGACTTAAATAGGATTGATAGTCAAGGGGGTAAATTGGAAACAGCAGATCAACAATCAGAGCAGCTTGCTATCAACGCACTTGAAGTTAGAAACCTTAACTTCTTCTATGGCGCTTTTCAGGGCCTTAAAGATATCAACTTGAATATCGAGCAAGGTAAGGTAACGGCTTTCATCGGACCCTCGGGTTGCGGTAAATCGACCTTACTACGAACTTTAAATCGAATGTACGACCTATATCCTGGTCAACGTGCAGAGGGTGAAATTTACTTTTATGGCCAAAATATTCTCGATCCGGATCAAGACTTAAACTTGCTACGCTCACGCATTGGCATGGTTTTTCAAAAGCCAACTCCATTTCCAATGTCGATTTATGAAAACATTGCCTTCGGTGTACGTCTTTATGAAAAGCTTTCCCGATCTGAAATGGATGAGCGAGTTGAATGGGCCCTCAATAAAGCTGCACTGTGGAATGAAGCAAAGGACAAGTTAAATCAAAGTGGCTTGTCACTTTCTGGTGGGCAACAACAGCGTCTATGTATCGCCCGGGCAGTAGCAGTTAAGCCATCTGTAATTTTGCTAGATGAACCAACTTCTGCCTTGGACCCGATTTCTACGGGAAAAATTGAAGAATTGATTAATGAGCTCAAGCATGAGTACACCATTGCAATTGTTACTCATAATATGCAACAGGCTGCCCGTGTATCTGATTACACAGCCTATATGTACCTTGGTAGCATGGTTGAGTATGGTAAAACAGATGAAATATTTATTAAGCCTAAGCGTAAAGAAACAGAAGACTACATTACTGGCCGCTTCGGTTAATTGGAGATAATAAATGCCCGATAATCACCTTTCATCACAATTTGATGCAGATTTAAATTCACTTTCTAGTCGACTATTAGAAATGGGTGGATTAGTTGAGGCGCAAATCTCCACTGCGATGCGCGCTTTTACCCAAATGGATCTCGATACTTGTAACGTAGTTATCGAGAATGAAAAACTCGTTAATGATCTTGAAATTCAAATTGATTTGGCTTGTACTGAGCTGATTGCTAGACGTCAACCGGCCGCTCGAGACTTACGTCTCGTAATGGCAGTATCGAAAGCCATTACTAATCTTGAGCGCGCAGGAGATGAAGCGGAACGGGTTGCAAAGCGAACTAAACGCCTCATCGATTCAGGCACTACGCATAATATTAATGTGGCAGAGATCCGACTCTCTGGTCAAATGGCCATTAATTTATTGCGTCGTAGTTTAGATGCTTTTGCAAGGCTCGATACTATTGCAGCTGCTGAGGTAGTAGCAGAAGACCGTCAAATTGATGAAGAATTCAGGGGTTTTGTCCGTAAGCTTATCACTTATATGTCTGAAGATCCCCATATCATCAGTACGGGACTTGACATGCTCACTATTGCTAAGGCAATTGAACGTATTGGCGACCATGCAAAAAATATTGCTGAGTTCGTTATTTATATTGCTAAAGGATCGGATGTGCGCCATATTCCACATGAAGATTTAGTGCGCGAAGCCAACAAGCAATAAATAGGGCGCACAGCATGACTCACCGCATACTAATTGTTGAAGATGAGCCATCAATTGCTGAGTTGATTGCAATTAATTTAACCCATGCAGGCTATGAAATAGAAAAAGCCATGCAAACCGAT
This sequence comes from Burkholderiaceae bacterium, assembly GCA_947461335.1. Classification (GTDB taxonomy): domain Bacteria; phylum Pseudomonadota; class Gammaproteobacteria; order Burkholderiales; family Burkholderiaceae; genus Polynucleobacter. The sequence goes on from CANHLB010000032.1 coordinate 7,977, forward strand.
CTTGCCATCGCCATGATGAAAGATCGCTTACCCAGTCTAGTGATATTAGATTGGATGTTGCCAGGTAAATCGGGCGTGCAATTTGCTAAAGAGCTAAGGGCAAATGAACGCACTAGAGGCCTTCCGATCTTGATGCTAACCGCGAAAAGCGAGGAAGCCGATAAGGTATTGGGTCTTGATTCTGGTGCCGATGACTATGTCACTAAACCTTTTTCGCCTAAAGAATTAATTGCTCGTGTTAAAGCACTCTTGCGCAGACAAACTCCGCTTGAGGATACGGGTCCACTCGCCGTTGGTCCACTAAAACTAGACCCAAGTTCCCATAGAGTCTTGGCAATTTGGCCCAATTCTGATCCTCGGCCTATTTCATTAGGACCAACCGAATATCGTCTTCTTCAATTCTTTATGGCCAATCCAGAGAGAGTTCATTCTCGCGCAAGCCTGTTAGATAAAGTCTGGGGTAACGAGGTTTATATCGAAGAGCGTACAGTAGACGTTCATATCAAGCGCCTCAGGGCTGCATTAACCCCCGTAGACTGTGAGCGATTCATCGAGACTGTTAGGGGCAGTGGTTACCGCATTACTAAGACACCAACACAAACATAGGCTTGTTTCTAAGGCCTTTTTAGGCTATTTCAAGGGTACTTATAAGATAGTCTAAGATTACGGCATGGTTTCTGCCTTAACTCGACTGATTTTCCTTGTTTGCCTAGCGTTAATAGCTTCATTTATTACCCTCTACAACTGGGGTTCAGAATGGGCTATTTTGGTTGGTATTTCTCTCCTATCGATTCCGCTGATGTACTCCTACATTAACCTAGCGCGCTTAGGTAAATATGTTCAATCTGATTCAGTTGAAAATATGCCTCTCCCTAGCGGGTTTTGGGAAGAAGTTTTTTTTAGATTGCAACGCTTAATCAAAGCCCTAAAGCAGAGAATGCGCAATATTGAGGAACAGCACGCCCACTTTATTGAAGCATTTCAGGCGTCACCCAATGGAATACTCATGCTCGATGAGAGTGACCAAATTGAATGGTGCAATAGTATTGCTGAACGTTTTTTTGGCCTGGTCTATAAGCGTGATGCCATGCAGCGGATTAATTTTTTGATTCGCCGCCCAGAGTTTATTCAATACCTCAATAAGCGAAACTTTGATGAACCATTACTTCTGGAAAGAATGGGTCCAGATAGTAGCCTAAGCTTGATGCTACAGGCTTTTCCATTCGGTAATCAGCGTCATTTATTGCTAGTGCAAAATGTCACAGATCTTCAAAAAGCAGATGCTATGCGTCGCGATTTCGTTGCGAATGTTTCTCATGAAATGAGAACGCCAATTACGGTATTAATGGGTTTTTTAGAGACTGTACAATCTTTAGATCTTGAGCAAAGTCAACGCGAGCAGTATTTTGGCATGATGATGTCACAAGCCCAGCGCATGAAAAGTTTAGTAGAAGACTTATTAACCCTGGCTAATCTGGAGGCGAATTCATTACCCGCCGCATCAAACACAGTCAATATTGAAACGTCATTAGCTTTACTTAAAAATGATGCTGAAGCGCTATCTCACGGAAATCATCACTTTAGTTTTGAAGTGCTTGATAAAGAAAATTTATTGGGTGATGAACGAGAAATTCTATCTGCGTTTAGTAACTTAGTATCAAATGCAATCCGCTACACACCTGATGCCGGCTCAATTCATGTGAAATGGGGTATCAATGCAGATGGACAAGGTGAATTTTCTGTGACAGATACTGGACCTGGCATTGCTTCTGAACATCTTTCAAGGCTAACAGAACGCTTTTATCGGGTAGACAGAAGTCGTTCACGTGATACTGGCGGTACAGGTCTAGGTTTAGCTATCGTCAAGCACATCGCTGGTCGTCATCAAGCACAATTGGCAATTGAAAGTACACCAGGGAAGGGTAGTACTTTTATACTTCGCTTTCCTAAAGAGCGCTTAAGTACTTAAGCACACAAACCTTCAGAATTAATCTTTCTTCTTTTTCTTTTTCTTTTTAGATTCTTTAGGAAGTTTATCGGTCTTACCGCTTGCATATAGACACCAAACTTTAATTTCCTCAAATAGCTCTACAAGATCATCATGAGGCAGGCTTTTAAGGTCAACAAGACCAATGGCACCACTTTCTTGGAGCTGTTTTACTGCATCTTCGTATCGATATTCACTCATGGTATTGACTTCATATTTAAGGAACATTTATCCTACCAAAGAAATATGACAAAACTCGCTTTTTAGTGTTTGAGCTTATTTAGTCTGGATCACCTGAAATTTCAGACCCTCTTTTAATGCCGTTGAGTTTTGCAAAGAGCCTTTCTAAGGGGCCTCCAATGGCCAGAATCAAGAAAATAGCAGCTAATGCCAATCCCCCTAGGGCAAACTGCCCAGCCCCAAAGGCTGCACCAATGAGAGCGCAGGCCCAGACGCTTGCTGCAGTAGTGAGGCCGTGAACCTTTTGTGAGCGCTGCTCATGAATAATGACACCAGCTCCCAAAAAGCCAAGACCGGTAATGAGCCCCTGGAGAACTCGACTAACAGACTGTGCATCATCTTGAACAAAGTCACCAATCAGCATTACGGCAGTTGCCGAGCCAATCGCTACTAGGGAATGAGTTCGTATGCCAGCAGATTTATGATGTAACCAGCGGTTTAGGCCAAGAACTGTACCAACTAATAATGCCAAGGCTAGTCTTAAAACAATGGTTCCATAAAGATCCCAATTGAGCATGCTAGTTTCCTTAACTTAGAGGCTGTAGAAGTCCTAGTTTATCCTAGCTACACCTATTGGTATTAATATGGTGAGGTAAGTTCATCACTCAGGTAGCCCATGTCAGAGAAGAAACCACAATTTGCCGTTCTTCATTCAGTAGAGTCATTTAAAGACCCGCGTCCAAGCATCAAAAAACGCATGGCAGATGGCAAGGCTTTACGTAAGAAAGTCAGTTTTTCTAAACAAGGTATCTACACTCCTCCTAAGCACCGAATTGATCCTGTGACGATTTTAGAGGCGCAAGCTAAGCAGCGTATCGAATCCTTAATACCAATTCGCTACGAACGAATGTTGCAGTCTCCAATCGCTTTTTATCGAGGGGGCGCTGCGATCATGGCACAAGACCTAGCCAATCAACCCACGACTAATATTACTGTTCAGTTGTGTGGTGATATGCATGTATCTAACTTTGGCTTATTTGGCACTGCTGAACACCGGCTGGTATTTGGCATTAATGATTTTGATGAGACATTGCCCGGTAGCTGGGAATGGGATATGAAGCGTTTAGTAGCAAGTGCTGTCATTGCATCGGATAGCATGGGGGGTGATAAGGCTTTAGGTAAAAAATTGGTTTATGGCATTACCTCTGAATATCAAAAGCGTATTGAGCAATACGCAAAAATGTCCTATTTAGATTTGGCACAAGAATTTATTGGCGAAAAAGATATCCGTAGACACTTTAGTAAAGAACATCAGAAAAAACTGGATGTTTACCTAAAGGAGACTAAAGGACAGGGGAATATTCAGGTGCTACAAAGCCTCACTACCTTGGTAGGCAAGAATCGCAAAATCATCAATAAACCACCGTTGATTGAGCACTTTAAAAAAGATGCTTACGGGACCCCATTGCTATCCCTGATTGATAAGGCCTTATTAAATTATTCCAGCACTTTGCTAGCTGATCGACAAATACTATTTCAACGTTACTTTCTAAAAGATTACGCTAGAAAAGTGGTTGG
>CANHLB010000033.1 GCA_947461335.1 Burkholderiaceae bacterium
TACTCAATTCCATTGCACTGGCTAGAGATAAATTAACCGATTGGTCATTTTGAGTCTTATTAATCCAATCTGTTTTATTGCTCGGGGGTACTGACCATAGCTTTTCATTCTTTGCATTGATCCAAATAATTTTTACAATTTCATGATTGTTAATAGCTAGCTCGTCGGCTTGTTCATAAGCAATTTTTCTCAGTCGCTCTTGATCTTCGCCACTAGCGAGTTCACGATTAATGTTGACGAAGGCATCGAGGTTGTTAGTAAAGCGTAATTGAATACGCTGTTTTGCTAATGAAAGCTCTCGAAATAAAGCAGACTCTTGCTGGGTTTTTTCTTGTAGTTGTAGGGTGCCCAAAATAATGCCCATCACTGCGGTAAACAGCACGATAGCAATGAGAGGGGTGTATACGAGCCTAAATCCCCGTATTTTTCGGAGCCATTTAAATGGTCTGAGGAGAAAGCTAAAAAAAGCCGTTAATTTCATGAATGAGGCTTATTTTGCCTGATTGCGCTAATAAAAAGGCATTTCTCAAACCGTTTCAGATGTATGCCTGCACTGCAATAAAATACCACATTGTGAGAAATATTATCATTATGTGGAAAATTGCTTGTTTACACCCATATACCTTCATAAAATATTCACTATAAAGTTAATAGCTAATTGCGAAGTACTTATTGGAGACAAGTTATGGCCGCAGTTCCAGATCAGGTATTAGGTAAACAGAATTCCCTCGATGTTGATCCAGGTGAGACTCAAGAATGGTTGCAGGCTCTAGACGGGGTTATTCATAACGAAGGCCCTGAGCGTGCTGCTTATTTAATTGATCAGCAAATTTCTCATGCAAGAGTAAATGGTGTCGTTCAACCTTTCCATGCCGAGACTCCTTATATCAATACTATCCCTGTCGAAAATCAAGCTCGCTTACCGGGCGATCAAAATGTCGAACATCGTATTCGCTCTTATACACGTTGGAATGCAATGGCAATGGTGCTTCGTGCTAACAAAGACACCAACGTTGGCGGACATATTTCCTCTTTTCAATCTGCGGCAACTTTGTATGACGTAGGCTTCAATCATTTTTGGCATGCGCCATCACCAGAGCATGGTGGGGATCTAATTTTTGTACAGGGCCACTCAGCACCAGGTGTGTATGCCCGTGCATATATGTTAGGTCGTCTCACGGATGAACAGCTGAATAACTTCCGCCAAGAGGTTGGCGGTAAAGGTATTTCTAGCTATCCACACCCATGGTTAATGCCAGACTTCTGGCAGTTCCCAACTGTCTCAATGGGCCTCGGCCCAATCATGGCAATTTATCAAGCACGCTTTATGCGTTATTTACAAGATCGCGGCTTTATTAAGAGCGAAGGTCGCAAGGTTTGGGCATTTTTAGGTGACGGTGAAACTGATGAACCGGAGTCTTTAGGCGCCATTGGCATGGCTGGCCGTGAAAAACTCGATAACCTCATTTTTGTCGTGAACTGTAACTTGCAACGTCTAGATGGACCAGTGCGGGGTAACGGTAGCATTATTCAAGAACTTGAGAGTGAGTTCCGTGGTGCTGGCTGGAATGTGATCAAAGTAGTTTGGGGTGGTCAATGGGATGCTCTGTTTGCACGCGATAAAAAAGGCATCTTGATGCAGCGCCTTGGCGAAATCGTGGATGGCCAATATCAAACTATGAAGTCTAAGCATGGTGCTTATGTTCGCGAGATTGTTTTCAACACCCCAGAATTAAAAGCTTTAGTGAGTGACTGGAGTGATGATGAGATTTGGCAACTCAATCGTGGTGGTCATGACCCACATAAAGTCTATGCAGCATTCCATGCGGCAGTAAATCATAAGGATCAACCAACTGTCATTTTGGCCCACACCATTAAAGGTTACGGCATGGGTGGTTCAGGTGAGGCGATGAATATTGCCCACCAAGCAAAGAAGATGAATGATGATGACGTTCGGCGCTTCCGCGATCGTTTTGAGATTCCCGTAAAAGATGAGGATCTCGATGACATGCCTTTAGTGAAGTTTGCCGAGGGTAGTCCTGAGTTGGAATACATGAAGGCGCGTCGTCAAGAATTAGGCGGTTATTTACCGCAACGTCGTATTAAGGCAGAAAGCTTGCCTGTTCCTGCGCTAGAAGTCTTTGCTCCATTGCTTGAGGCAACTGCAGAAGGGCGCGAGATTTCTACAACGATGGCATTTGTGCGCATGCTCAATACGATTGTTCGCGATAAAATATTAGGCAAGCGGGTGGTTCCCATTGTTCCAGATGAATCTCGTACCTTCGGCATGGAAGGCATGTTCCGTCAGTTGGGTATTTGGAACCAATTGGGTCAGCTCTATACCCCAGAAGATCATGATCAACTGATGTTCTACAAAGAAGATAAGACTGGTCAGATTCTGCAAGAGGGCATTAATGAAGCTGGTGGTATGTGTGACTGGATTGCAGCCGCAACCTCTTACTCAACGCATGGCGTTCCGATGTTACCTTTCTACATCTTTTATTCCATGTTTGGTTTTCAGCGTATTGGCGACTTAGCATGGGCTGCAGGTGATATGCGTAGCCGTGGTTTTTTACTTGGCGGAACTGCTGGAAGAACCACTCTGAATGGCGAGGGCTTGCAACACGAAGATGGCCATAGTCATCTTTGGAGTAGCGCAGTACCAAACTGTATCAGCTATGACCCTACATTTTCATTTGAGTTAGCAGTAGTCATTCAGGATGGAATGCGTCGTATGTTGGTAGAGCAAGAAGATGTTTATTACTACGTGACATTGATGAATGAAAACTACAGTCATCCAGGAATGCCAAAGGGTGCAGAACAAGACATCATTCAAGGTATGTACAAGCTCAAGTCTGTTGGTGATGACAATGCTAAGTTACGGGTTCAACTGCTCGGTTCGGGGACCATCTTCCGCGAGGTGATCGAAGCAGCAGAAATGCTTCAAAAAGATTGGGGGGTTGCTTCCGACTTGTGGGGTTGCCCAAGCTTTACAGAGCTAGGCCGCAATTGGAATACGGTGCATCGCGCAAATCTCTTGAATCCAACAGCTACACCAAGGCTTTCTCACGTTGAGAAGTGCCTAAAAGATACTACAGGCCCCGTCATTGCAGCTACTGACTATGTGCGTTTGTTTGCCGAGCAGATTCGTCCAGCGATTCAGCATATAGGCCGTCGCTATGAGGTCTTGGGTACAGATGGTTTTGGTCGTTCAGATACTCGTGAAAAACTACGTGATTTCTTTGAGGTTGATCGTCGTTGGGTAGTGTTGACTGCTTTGAGATCTTTGGTTGATGCAGGCCAAATGGATCGTCAAAAACTTGCGCAAGCTATTCAGAAGTATGGCATAGACACTACTAAACCAAACCCGATGACGGTTTAAAACGAGATGAATTCATGAGTCAAATAATTGAAATCAAAGTCCCGGATATCGGCGACTACAAAGATGTGCCTGTTATTGAGGTCCTCGTCAAACCGGGCGATCAGGTTGAAAAAGAGCAATCGATCGTTGTGCTCGAGTCTGACAAAGCAACAATGGACGTGCCTTCATCTCACTCCGGAGTTGTGAAGGATGTCAAAGTGAAGATTGGTGACAGTCTTTCCCAAGGATCTGTTGTGATTACCTTGGAGGAAGGCGCAGCTCCAGTTGCTACTCCTGTTCAGGCTAGTTCTGCAGCACCAGCAAGTGCAAGCGCATCAGCTTCTACCTCCATTGAAATCAAAGTTCCAGATATTGGCGACTACAAAGGCGTACCAGTCATCGAGATCTTGGTTAAACCGGGCGATAAGATAGAGAAAGAGCAATCGATCGTTGTGCTTGAGTCTGATAAAGCGACGATGGATGTGCCTTCATCACATTCTGGCGTTGTAAAGGATGTCAAAGTGAAGATTGGCGATAATCTTTCTGAAGGTTCGGTTGTGCTGACTCTGGAAGGTGGGTCATCTGAATCCATGCCAGCTGCAGTAGCCACGCCGCCATCACCAGCAAGTAAGCCAGCTGCAGTTGAGCCACCAGTAGTTCGTGCTCCAGCACCTCCTCCACTGTCGAACCCAGCTCCAGTAGTGGATGCATCACTCAGTCATGCAAGTCCATCAGTACGTAAATTTGCGCGTGAACTCGGAGTAACGATTCATCAAGTCAAAGGATCTGGTCAAAAAGGGCGTATTACTCAAGAGGATGTGCAAGCCTTTGTAAAAGCAGCCATGAGTGGAGGTGCCGGCAGTCCAGCGGCAGCATCTAGTGGCGGAAGCTTAGGTGGTTTGAATTTGATTCCTTGGCCAAAAGTGGATTTCACGAAGTTTGGTGAGATTGAGCTTCAACCATTGAATCGTATTAAGAAGATGACTGCGGCAAATCTTGGACGTAACTGGGTCATGATCCCAGCGGTGACGTATCACGAAGATGCAGACGTTACTGACTTGGAGGCTTTCCGTGTAGAGACGAATAAAGACAATGAGAAGAAGGGCGTCAAAATTACTATGCTCGCCTTCTTGATGAAAGCTGCCGTTGCTGCTCTGAAGAAATATCCAGAGTTCAATAGTTCGCTTGATGGTGATGATTTAATTCTGAAGAAATACTTCAATATTGGTTTTGCTGCCGATACGCCAACTGGCTTGGTAGTGCCTGTCATTAAAAATGTAGACAAGAAGGGCATTTTTGAAATTGCCAAAGAAACTTCTGAGTTAGCAGCATTGGCTCGCGATGGCAAACTCAAACCAGATCAAATGCAGGGTGCCAGTTTTACTATTTCTTCATTAGGCGGTATTGGCGGTACTTACTTCTCACCAATCGTCAATGCTCCAGAAGTGGCAATTCTCGGGGTGAGCAAAGCGGCTATGAAACCAGTATGGGATGGCAAGCAATTTGTGCCACGCCTCATTTGCCCATTGTCTCTTTCTGCCGATCATCGCGTGATTGATGGTGCATTGGCTACCCGTTTCAATTTGTATATCGCACAACTCTTAGCCGACTTCCGTCGCGCTACTCTGTAAAGGGGGGTCTATGTCTAAGCAAATGATCCTCGTGCCAGATATTGGCGACTATGCTGATGTACCAGTGATTGAAGTGCTGGTAAAAGTGGGTGATGTAGTTGAAAAAGAGCAGCCTTTATTAATTCTTGAATCTGATAAAGCAACCATGGAGATTCCAGCGGATGCAGCTGGAACGATTACCAGTATTGCTGTAAAACAAGGCGATAAGGTAAGCAAAGGTTCAGTGATCGCGGAGATTGAAGCTAGTAGTTCTGCACCTGTACCCACAACTGCCACCACGGTACCTGCGCCAACTGCAGCTCCAGTATTAGCACCAGCTCCACTAGCGGGGCAATACAGCGGAAAAGTAGATCATGAATGTGAGGTGTTAGTGCTTGGTGCTGGCCCTGGAGGTTATAGCGCCGCATTCCGAAGTGCTGACTTGGGTATGAATACCGTATTGGTGGAGCGTTACTCGACTTTAGGCGGTGTATGTCTCAATGTGGGCTGCATTCCATCTAAAGCACTGCTGCATACCGCTGCAGTGATGGATGAGGTAAAAACGATGTCCAAGCACGGCATCACTTTTGGTGAGCCAAAGATTGAAATCGATCAATTACGTGGTTACAAAGATTCTGTGATCGCGAAGTTAACTGGTGGCTTGGCTGGCATGGCAAAGGCACGTAAAGTTAAAACAGTACGCGGCTTAGGCCGCTTCTTAGATGCCAATCACATTGAAGTAGAAATGACGAATGGTTCTGGGCAAGATTTGACGGGCCAAAAAGAAGTAGTGCGCTTTCAGAAGGCGATTATTGCCGCCGGTAGTCAGCCTGTAAAACTCCCTTTCTTACCAGAAGATCCCCGGATTGTAGATAGTACTGGCGCCTTATTGCTTAAGAGTATTCCCAAAAGGATGCTGGTTATTGGTGGTGGCATTATTGGTTTAGAGATGGCCACAGTCTATAGCTCGCTTGGCTCACGCATTGATATTGCCGAAATGATGGATGGCCTCATGGCTGGCGCTGATCGTGATCTTGAAAAAGTCTGGGAGAAGTTCAATGCCGGACGATTTGAAAAAATCATGCTTAAGACGCGCGCTACTAAGGCCGAAGTAAAGCCTGATGGCATTCAAGTGAGCTTTGAAGGTGAGAATGCACCTGCAGAACCACAAACCTATGACCTAGTCTTAGTAGCTGTTGGTCGTACACCAAATGGGAAAAAGATTGACGCTGGTAAAGCTGGCGTATTCGTGGATGAGCGCGGCTTTATCCCGGTTGATAAACAAATGCGTACCAATGTGCAAAACATCTTTGCTATTGGCGATATTATTGGCCAACCGATGTTGGCTCACAAAGCAGTACACGAAGGACACGTTGCAGCTGAAGTAGCGGCAGGTCAGAAATCATACTTTGACGCAAAGCAGATTCCATCAGTTGCTTATACAGACCCAGAGGTAGCTTGGGCTGGTTTAACGGAAGAGCAGTGTAAGGCCCAAGGCATTGCTTATGAAAAGGGTTTATTCCCATGGGCTGCAAGCGGTAGGGCGATTGCCAATGGTCGTGATGAAGGCTTTACAAAACTCATCTTTGATGCAACCACTCATCGCATTATCGGTGGCGGTATCGTGGGCACGCATGCTGGTGATTTAATTGGCGAAGTGTGCCTTGCGATTGAGATGGGTGCCGATGCAGTCGATATTGGCAAAACCATCCACCCGCATCCAACCTTAGGTGAATCGGTAGGACTTGCCGCAGAAGCAGCGCACGGCCATTGCACTGATTTACCACCAGTCAAGAAGAAGTCTTAACAAAGAACTGATTTTCTAAGATGCTACAAAAGAAAAGCCCCGGTCACTCGGGGCTTTTACATTACAGAATCTACCTTTATTTCTTCTTGGTCACTTTACCAGCGGCTTCAGTCGCCTTCATTACGGTATCAGTAGCACTATTCAAATTAGTCTGTGCAACAGTAACTGCATGCTTCACAGCCTTTTGGCTTGTTTCATAGACGTTGTTAGCAGAAGCAATTGCCTGTTTCATTGCTTGAACAGCTGCATCTGATCCAGCTGGTGCGTTCTTGGTCCACTCCTCGACTAAAGCATTCATTTTTTGTTGGCCAACTTGCAATTCTTTTTCAGCTGACTTGGTAAAGCTATTTTGAGTTTCGTGAGCTAGGTCATATAAGTGACGGCTGTAGGCCATAATTTTTTCTGCCATTGGCTGAACCGCTTCAGCTTGATGGGCGAGGAGTTGTTGAATATCTTTCACTTCCAAAGCTTTCTTAGCGCTGTTCATGCTGTCACTCAGACTTTGCTTGGCAATATGCATATTGAGTTCAACTAATTTCTCAATACTTTGGAGCGCTTGATTTGTTAGGCTGCTCAAAGTTTCTAAATTTGCTTTTTGAGCTGCTGCGATTTGTTCTGGTGTTAAGTTCATGTCAATCCCTTTCAATTGGATTTACCACTAGTTTGCGCCTACTCTTTGCTTTCATGATTTGTGTATTCACCATGATATAGTCTTCGTATTGCGATGCAGCATAAAGACTTTGTTAATCCTATTGCATCAGTATAGGCAGAGGTCAAAATAAAAGAGCCTAAAATTGATATTTGCTTCAAAAATCTCAATACTTTCAGTCACTTATCCATGAAGCTTAGCTTAGACAATGCCATTGCCCCTCTTTTTGTACTCATCTGGAGTACGGGGTTCGTTATCGCTCGTTTAGCAATGCCTTATGTTGAGCCTGCTACTTTCCTATTCTGGCGTTTTATAGGTGTGCTAGCGGCTATGGCAGCGCTTAACCTAGTGTGGCGTATTACTTGGCCAAGATGGGCCCAGGTGAAGCATATCGCCGTAGCAGGGATCTTGATGCAGTTTGGTTATTTATTAGGCGTTTGGTGTGCTGTTAGGCTGGGGATGACCGCTGGATTGGCCGCCATTATTGTTGGACTTCAACCTATTTTGACGGCCTGGTTTGCTGCTTGGATATCTGAAAAGGTCACACCACGTCAATGGATTGGCCTAGCTTTTGGTTTTGCGGGCGTTGCTTTAGTAGTTGCTGAAAAAATTAGTTTTGCGCATATTCCATTCATTAGTTATGTCTTAGCCTTCCTGGCCTTACTTTCTATTACATTTGGTACTTTGTATCAAAAAAAATATTGCCCAGTGTTTGATCTTAGAGCAGGGTCCTCTATACAGTTTGGCGTATCGGCTGTGCTCTGTTTTTTCTGTATGTATTTCTTTGAATCAGGTGTGATGGTGTGGAATGCTCCAGTGACGATTGCTTTATTGTGGTCAATCATTCCACTATCGATTGGTTCAATCAGCCTCTTATTCATGATGATTCGTAAGGGTGCTGCCACTAAGGTGACCAGCTTGCTGTATTTGACTCCACCAACTACAGCGATCATGGCTTGGTTCTTATTTGGAGAGCCATTCACATTGCTAATGGCCTTAGGTCTAGGTTTAACGATGACCGGAGTGATCATGGTAAATGCTCGTCAAACCAATACGGTAGCGACGATTGCTGAATAGATCATCAGAAAAAGACCAGGATGGGGCTAATAAATCTGCTCTTGACTTGAAAATTAATTATCATTCCGTATGTTGAATGTTTTGGAAGGTATTTGGGGATGCGCTTGAACCGATTGTGGCTCACAGTTTTTACTGCAATATTTGCCTGTGGTGCTCTCTTCAGCGCACCAGCATTTTCTGCCAGCAAAGATAAAGAAAAGCAAACTAAGACTACTAAGGTCGTTGTTAAAACTGCAAAGTCACCAAAAAAGCAAAAGACGGTACGCGTTACAGTTACTCGTTCAGCTGAGCCAGCAGTAGCAGCTCGCCCATCACTTGCAACAGCGCTGGGTTTGCGCGGGCAGCATGATGAATTAAGCCTGAAATCGAGCGTTGTAATGGTAGTGAATCAAGATACTAAAGAAGTGTATTTTGAAAAAAATCCCTCGGTGAGTCTACCAATTGCATCGATCACCAAATTGATGACTGCCATGGTTGTCTTAGATTCCAAACTTCCCATGGATGAGACCATCGTTATTAATGCTGAAGATGTTCGTAGCTATGGCGGCTCTCGCTTAGCTGGCGGAACAGAATTAACTCGTGAAGAAGCTTTATTGCTTGCCCTGATGTCCTCTGAGAACCGTGCTGCATATACCTTAGGAAGAAATTATCCAGGGGGGGTTCGCTCATTTGTAGATGCCATGAACCGGAAGGCTAAAGAGCTGGGTATGGAGCATTCTTATTTTGCTGACCCTACTGGTTTGCTTAGTGAAAACGTGGCAACTGGGGAGGATTTAACTCGTATGCTCAATGCGGCATATCAGTACAAAATGATTCGAGAGTTTTCAACTTGGCCAGACTTGACCATGGTGATTGCAAAACGTCCACAAAAGTTCTTAAATACTAATCGTCTAGTGCGCTCAGGCGATATGAATATCGGCTTGCAAAAAACAGGATTCATTAATGCGGCGGGTAAGTGTTTGGTGATGCAAGCACGAGTCAATAACACACCTTTGCTATTGGTTTTCTTAGACTCTGTGGGAACTCAGTCTCGATTTGCAGATGCAGTGCGCGTGCGTGACTGGTATGAGCGCATGCCAGCAGGTACACAACCCATACGTCGTTTGATGTAATGGCTTGAGCTAGGTAGTGCCTGGCTCAGTAGACTTGGGTTTGTAGCCCATCCCCTTAGAAATCTGCAAAGCAGTGTCCTGCAAGGCTTTGAGCCAATCTGCTTGCATCCGGTCGGTAGGTGAGCTCAGTGATAAGCCAGCAACTAACTTACCGGTGTCATCCAATATAGCTGCAGCAAAACAGCTGACACCAAGCTCTAACTCTTCATCATCGCGTGCATTACCTTCTTTGCGAACTTGATTTAATGCAGATTCAAGCTTTGTTAAGTCGGTAATGCTGTTACGTGTATGGCCTGAGAGTCCTGTGCGGGTGACATAAGCACGTACTTGATTAGGATCATCGGTAGATAAGAACAATTTACCAACTGAGGTTAGGTGGAGCGGGGCACGGCCACCAATAGCACGAACTACCTGCATGCCAGAACGCTCACTGTAGGCGCGATCAATATAAACAATTTCATCACCTCGGCGTACTGACAGGTTGATAGTTTCACCAGTGAGTTTATGTAGGGTACGCATCGGTACTTGGGCAGCTTCGCGAACAGAGAGACGCGCTTTAACCAGATTACCAAGTTCTAGGAGTTTTAAGCCAAGGCGATACGTGCCACCATCGCCACGTTCAACTAAGCGGCATGCAACCATATCATTGAGGATACGGTGGGCAGTAGAGGGGTGAAGTCCAGTTTGCTCAGCTAAATTTTTAAGGCTGCCCGATTCTTCTTGCTCAGCTAGAGCATCAAGCAAGTTCATCATACGTTCAACCACCTGGATGGCTGTTTTACCAACCTCACCTGTGTTCTTGGCGTTTTTAAGTGGCTTGCTAGTCGTCATAGGCTCTATTGTAGCGATTTCAGATGCGATTGCATATTATGAAACGCTATTTTAGAGCTTCCTGAATTGAAAAAACACCCTTACAGCTAACTACTAGGAATGTTTAAGGGCTTTGGCACACTCGTTAACAAGGTCTGGTCCTCTATAGATGAGACCGGTATATAGCTGCACTAGGCTGGCACCAGCCTTGATTTTTTCTCTTGCATCAGCGCCCGATAAAATACCGCCAACACCAATGATAGGAAGATGATCTCCCAGTCGAGCTTTGAGTGTCTTAACCACTTGAGTGGCAGCTGCACGCACCGGGGCGCCAGATAATCCACCAGCCTCTTGAGCATATTGCATGCCTTGCACCGACTCTCGAGCAATCGTCGTATTGGTCGCAATGATGCCATCGATACCAAACTCCATGAGTAGGTCTGCAATCAAATCAATATCGGTAGTGTCTAAGTCCGGCGCAATTTTTAAGAAGAGGGGTTTGCGCACGCCATCACGATCGCTTAAGCGTTTTCTGGATTCATCAAGCTTGCTCAATAAGGAGCGTAGCATTTCTTCTCCTTGTAAAGCACGCAGATTTTGCGTATTTGGAGAGGAAATATTGACGGTAATATAAGATGCAATTTCATAAACAGCTTCCATCGCTATAACGTAATCGCTCGCAGCATCTTCGATGGGGGTGGCCGCATTCTTACCAATATTCATACCTAAAACACCACCATTTTGCCAAAAGCGGGAGCGACGCACTCGAGCTACACAAGCCTCAACACCGTCATTATTAAACCCCATGCGGTTGATGATGGCCTGGGCCTCCGTTAATCGAAACATCCGAGGCTTGGGATTTCCGGGTTGGGGGCGGGGAGTCACTGTACCGATTTCTAAGAAGCCAAATCCAAGCGCAGCAAGGGCGTCAATATGTTTGCCATCTTTATCTAGGCCGGCAGCTAAGCCTACTGGATTTGGGAAGGTAATGCCACAGAGTGTTCGTGGATCAGCTACGGGTTTTGCAAGCAAGCGCTCTAAGAAACCCCAGCGTTGGGCACGATCTAAATTGCTGAGCGTGAGATTATGAGCTTGTTCAGGATCTAGACAAAAGAGCCAAGGACGTAAAAGAGAATAGCGATCAGTCATGAGTAGATATTATGACCCAGTCAACCTAGACAAAGGCTGCCAATGATCATCAATCAAACCTTCAAGCGGTTGATACTTAGCCTTATAAGACATTTTCTCACTCTCTTTGATGTAGTAGCCAAGATAGAGATAGGGTAA
>CANHLB010000034.1 GCA_947461335.1 Burkholderiaceae bacterium
TCCTGATGAGGAAGCCGAAAAAATCACCACAGTTCAGCTCGCGATCGACTTCGCTAAATCAAAAGCTCAGGGTTAATTCCCTAGCCTAGGTATTACTGTGTCAGCATCAAATGGCCGACGCCGGGTAGTAGTCACCGGCCTTGGCCTCATCTCACCTGTTGGTAATTCAGTTGATGTAGCTTGGTCTAATTTGCTTGCAGGCAAATCCGGCATTGCTACGATCACCAAATTTGACCATGCTCCGCTCAGCGTACATTTTGCTGGAGAGGTGAAAGATTTCAACGTTGAAGAATATGTTTCTGCCAAAGAAGCGCGCCATATGGATACTTTTATCCATTACGGTATTGCTGCTGGCACGCAAGCTATTCGGGACAGCGGTTTAGAGATTACCGAGCAAAATGCAGAGCGTGTAGGCGTGATGGTGGGCTCAGGTATCGGTGGCTTACCGATGATTGAGGAAACGGGTGCTGAGTTATTAGCCCGCGGCCCGCGTCGTATCTCTCCATTCTTTGTGCCTGGTTCAATCATTAATATGATTTCTGGACACTTGAGTATTTTGTTTGGCCTCAAAGGTCCAAACGTTGCAGCGGTGACCGCCTGTACTACTGGCTTGCATAGCATTGGTTTGGCTGCTCGCTTAATTCAGTATGGTGATGCAGATGTCATGCTTGCTGGTGGTGCTGAATCTACTATTTCCGCTTTAGGTGTTGGTGGCTTTGCATCTGCAAGAGCGCTTTCAACCCGTAATGATGACCCAGCAACGGCATCGCGCCCTTGGGATAAAGACCGTGACGGTTTTGTCTTGGGTGAAGGTGCTGGTGTTGTAGTACTCGAAGAATACGAGCATGCTAAAGCCCGTGGCGCAAAGATTTATTGCGAACTGCTAGGCTTTGGTATGAGTGGCGATGCGTATCACATGACTGCGCCTAATATGGACGGCCCACGCCGCTGTATGGTTAATGCCATGCGCGACGCCGGGCTAAATCCAGAGCAAATTCAGTATGTCAATGCCCACGGCACCTCTACACCCTTGGGTGATAAGAATGAAACCGAAGCCATCAAAGCGGCTTTAGGTGACCATGCCAAGAAGGCCTTAATTAATTCAACCAAGTCGATGACTGGCCACCTTTTGGGTGGCGCAGGCGGCCTAGAATCTGTTTTCACTATTTTGGCCCTTCATAACCAAAAATCCCCACCTACTATCAATATCTTCAATCAGGATCCTGAGTGCGACCTGGACTACTGCGCCAATACTGCTAGGGATGTGAAGATCGACCACGCTGTCAAAAACAATTTTGGCTTTGGTGGTACTAACGGCACCTTGATTTTTGGTAAGCTGACCTAATATTCTCTTTATCTCCACTTTTTGGTTTTTACCAAGTAGGTCTATAGCATCATGAAAAAGTACTTTATTACGGTCTTAGCCATCTTGAGTCTTGGGCAAATCGCATTGTTGCCAAATGCGTTCGCACAAAATCCTCGGGTCACAATCCCTGATTTTGCGGATTTGGTTGAGCGCGCGAGTCCAGCCGTTGTGAATATTCGTACGACTGAAAAAGTCATGACTCAGCAGGCTCAGGGCGGAATTCCAGGAATGCCTGAAGATCAAGCTGAATTCTTCCGCCGCTTCTTCGGCATTCCCATGCCAGGAGTTCCGAACGCGCCTAAGCAGGCACAACCAAATCCAGGTAAGCCACAAGAAGCAGATCGCGGAGTGGGTTCTGGTTTCATTATTGAATCCAATGGTTTGATTTTGACTAATGCACACGTGGTTGAGGGCGCTACTACTATTTATGTGACCTTAACCGATAAGCGCGAGTTCAAAGCGAAGTTATTGGGCTTGGATAAACGTACTGACGTAGCGGTAGTAAAAATTGAAGCGCGCGACTTACCAAAATTGCCATTAGGTGATTCTTCAAAGGTAAGAGTAGGCGAGTGGGTTCTAGCGATTGGCTCACCTTTTGGCCTTGAGAATACCGTGACCGCAGGTATTGTTTCTGCAAAAAGCCGTGACACTGGGGATTATCTTCCCTTTATCCAGACTGACGTTGCGGTCAATCCAGGCAATTCTGGAGGCCCATTGTTAAACACCGCTGGTCAGGCTATTGGAATTAATTCTCAAATCTTCAGTCGCTCTGGTGGTTATATGGGAATCTCCTTTGCAATTCCAATTGATGAGGCAATGCGTGTAGCAGATCAATTGCGTACTAATGGAAAAATGACGCGTGGTCGAATTGGTGTTGCCTTAGGAGAAATGACAAAAGAAGTTGCTGAGAGTTTAGGTTTAGGTAAACCTCGTGGTGCTTATGTGCGCAATGTTGAGCCTAACGGTCCTGCAGCAGCTGGGGGTATTGAAGCTGGTGATGTGATTCTGAGTTTTAATGGACGTGAACTCAGTAAGTCCACAGATTTGCCACGGGTTGTTGGCGAAACTAAACCAGGAACTACGGCTACTGTGCAAGTTTGGCGCAAGGGCGCTACTCGGGATTTAACTGTCACTGTTGCGGATACCGATTCTGCACAAGCAGCTACTAAAAAACCAGATGCACCTGCAGCCAGTAACAATAGCGTGAATGCATTTGGAGTGGCGGTAACGGATCTATCAGATGCCAAAAAGAAAGAATTGAATATCAAGGGTGGCGTTGAAGTTACCGGCTTAGGAGATGGTCCTTTGGCGAAAGCTGGGGTGCGCCCTGGCGATGTGATCATCCGTATTGCGGATGCGGATATTACCGGGGTAAAACAATTTGAAACCCTAGTAAAAGGCCTTGATGCTAATAAGGCTGTTCCCGTCTTTATTCGCCGTGCTGACAGCACCTTAGTCATCCCTGTAAGACCAAAATAAGCCCTTTTTAGGCTGAAAAATGGGGTTTGGCGCTCTTTGGGCGCCACCCATTACAATCACTTTAAGACGACTTTTTGCAGCGCATCATTGTGGTGCGTTCTGACAAGGCGTTTTTTGAATGAGCTTTTAAGACGCTATGGATTTAATCCGCAATTTTTCTATCATCGCCCACATTGATCACGGCAAATCTACGCTTGCGGACCGCATTATTCAACTGTGTGGCGGTCTTTCTGATCGCGAAATGGAAGCCCAGGTTCTCGATTCAATGGATATTGAGCGTGAACGCGGCATCACGATTAAAGCCCAAACTGCTGCACTGAGCTACAAAGCCAAAGATGGCAAAATTTATAACCTCAATCTGATTGATACCCCGGGGCACGTCGACTTTTCGTATGAAGTCAGTCGCTCTTTATCTGCCTGTGAAGGCGCTTTATTGGTGGTGGATGCCAGTCAGGGTGTTGAGGCGCAAACAGTAGCAAACTGTTACACCGCAATTGAGCTGGGTGTAGAGGTTGTTCCTGTACTCAATAAGATTGATTTGCCGCAGGCCGATCCTGAACGCGCTATTCAAGAAATTGAAGATGTCATTGGCATTGATGCAACAGATGCTGTAACTTGTTCTGCTAAAACGGGTTTGGGTGTACACGAAGTCATTGAAGAAATGATCCGACGTGTACCACCACCTAAAGGCGATGCGAGTGCACCCTTACAGTGTCTCATCATTGATTCTTGGTTTGATAATTATGTTGGCGTGGTGATGTTAGTGCGTGTTGTGAATGGCACATTAAAGCCCAAAGATAAAATTACTTTGATGGCTAACGGCTCAACTCACTTAGTAGAGCACGTCGGCGTCTTTAGTCCAAAGTCAGTTGATCGTCCAGAATTAAGTGCTGGTCAAGTGGGTTTTATTATCGCTGGCATTAAGGAATTAAAAGCTGCAAAAGTAGGTGATACCGTTACACACGCTGTTGGTCAACAAGGGCGCACACCTGCATCTGAGCCATTACCTGGATTTAAAGAAGTGAAGTCTCAAGTGTTTGCGGGTTTATATCCAGTAGAAGCGAGTGAATACGATCAGCTCCGTGAATCTCTTGAGAAGTTAAAACTCAATGATGCCTCCCTCTTATATGAGCCTGAAGTTTCACAGGCGCTTGGTTTTGGGTTCCGTTGCGGGTTCTTAGGTTTACTGCATATGGAAATTGTGCAAGAGCGTTTGGAGCGCCAGTACGGTATGAACCTCATTACTACTGCGCCAACTGTGGTGTATCAAGTGCAGCAATCGGATGGCACGATCTTGATGGTAGATAACCCATCAAAGCTACCCGAGACTAGCAAGGTTGAGACCATTATGGAACCGATTGTGACGGTTAACCTCTACATGCCTCAAGAGTATGTGGGATCCATCATTACGCTATGTGTTGGTAAGCGGGGCATTCAGACGGGTATGAATTATTTAGGCCGCCAAGTACAACTAACTTATGAGTTACCAATGGCAGAGATTGTGATGGACTTCTTTGATCGTCTGAAATCCATCTCTCGCGGCTATGCCTCAATGGATTATGAGTTTAAGGAATATCGCCCGGCCGATGTGGTTAAAGTGGACATTTTGATTAACGGTGATAGGGTGGATGCTCTCTCAGTGATTGTCCATAGAAGCAATAGTCAACATCGTGGTCGTGAGGTAGTCTCCAAAATGCGCGGTATTATTCCGCGTCAAATGTTTGATGTGGCGATACAGGCGGCGATTGGTAGCAATATTGTTGCTCGGGAAAACGTCAAAGCTTTGCGTAAAAACGTCTTAGCTAAATGCTATGGTGGCGACATCTCTCGTAAACGTAAGTTGTTAGAGAAACAAAAAGAGGGTAAGAAGCGCATGAAACAAGTGGGTAATGTAGAGATTCCACAAGAAGCCTTCTTGGCTATTTTGCAGGTGGAAGACTGATGAACTTCGCTCTTATTCTCTTAATCTTAGTGATTGTCACTGGTGTTGCGTATGCCGCTGATAAGTTTTATTTTGCGCCACAAAGACGCTTGGCTGGTATCGAGCGGATGCCTTTGTGGTTGGAATACACCGCGGGTTTTTTCCCGGTCATTTGCGCAGTATTTGTTTTGCGTTCTTTCATTGTTGAGCCCTTTAAGATTCCGTCGGGCTCCATGATTCCGACGCTGCAAATTGGCGATTTTATCTTGGTCAATAAATTTACCTACGGAATTCGTCTACCTGTGATCAACCAAAAAGTAGTTGATCTTGGCACTCCAAAGCGTGGTGATGTGGTGGTCTTCCGTTACCCACGTGACGAGTCAGTTGATTACATTAAGCGCGTAGTCGCTTTACCAGGCGACGTGATTACTTATCAAGATAAGCGACTGACGGTTAATGGGCAGCCCTTGCAATACAGTGGTGGTGAGTCTTATCTTGATCCTGAGAACATGCGCTATGCAAAACGATATACAGAGACTTTCCCGGCAGACTTGGGTGGTAATCGTCACGAGATTTTGAATGATCCAGATCGTCCTGCAACAGTCTTTCCGACGGAGCGCTTTCCGGGATCAGATTTTTGTCAATATCAGCAAGCGGGTTTAACTTGTACAGTGCCACCTGGGCATTATTTTGCGATGGGTGATAACCGGGATAACAGTGCAGATTCTCGTTACTGGGGATTTGTACCTGATAAGAATATTGTAGGTAAAGCCTTCTTTGTCTGGTTGAACTTGGGCAGTCTGGGTCGTATTGGCGGCTTTGATTAAAAGATCATGAACGCACGCGCCGTCATCGATACCGCAGCTCTGCAAGAACGTCTTGGTTACACATTCAAGAAGCCCGAGCTATTAAATCAAGCCCTGACTCATAGAAGTCATAGCAAGAAAAATAACGAACGCTTAGAGTTTTTGGGTGACTCTATTCTCAATTGCGTAGTTGCAGACTTGCTTTACGAGCGCTACTCCGATTTAGATGAGGGCGATCTTTCACGTGTGCGCGCTAATTTGGTCAAGCAACAGGCCTTATATGAGATTGCTCAAACCCTTTCCTTGTCAGACTACCTGCGCTTAGGTGAGGGTGAACTAAAGAGTGGCGGCTTTCGTCGTCCCTCAATCTTGGCTGATACTTTAGAAGCTGTGACAGGCGCAATCTTTTTAGATGGTGGTTTTGATTCAGCAAAAGCATGTCTGAGAAAGTTGTATTCGATCATTCTTGCGCAAGTGGATCCAAAGACTTTAGGTAAAGATGACAAAACACTCTTACAAGAATGCTTGCAAAGTTATCAGCTGCCTTTACCAACCTATAACGTGACTGGTACTACTGGTGCTGCGCATAATCAGCAGTTTGAAGTGGAATGTTTAATTCCTAGTCTCAAGGTATCTGTAAAAGGCGAAGGTGCGTCACGTCGTGCAGCTGAGCAGTCTGCTGCTAAGACTGCTTTGCTAGCGGTTCTTAAGGCCTTGCCACAGGAATCTCGTAAACCCAAGAAAACTCGGTCGGCTAAGAAAAAAGCAGCCAAAAAAGAAGTGGCCGAAGAGCAGTTAAATCTTAAGCTGAAGGGCTAATTGTGTTTAGATGCGGCACTATCGCCATTGTTGGGCGTCCCAATATGGGCAAATCAACACTCCTAAATGCATTGGTGGGTCAAAAGATCAGTATCACCTCGCGTAAGGCTCAAACAACACGCCATCGTATTTTGGGTATCCAAAATCGTGAGGAGGCGCAGTTCATTTTTATTGATACGCCGGGCTTTCAGACGCGCCTGATGAATACGCTCAACAAAGCACTGAACCGCACAGTGACAACTGCTTTGCAAGACGTTAATGTTGCATGCTTTGTAGTTGAAGCTGGTTATTATGGTGAAGATGACAAGAAAGTTTTAAAGCTACTGCCTAACGATTTGCCAGTGGTGTTAGTTCTCAATAAGTTAGATCTTTTTAATAGCCGATTCCAGACGCCTTCCGAACGTGATCAGGCTTTACTAAACTTTATTAAAGATATGGCACGGCCATGGTGTGAATTAGGTGGCCATGAGGACCAGAAGTGTGAGTTTGCAGAAATTGTACCGATGAGTGCCAAAAGTCCAGGCGATATTACTCGGCTTTTAGACGTTCTTGAGGGTTATTTACCTGAAGCGCCGGCTGTCTATGATGGCGAGACCATTACCGATCGTAGCGAACGCTTTCTTGCTGCTGAAATTCTGCGTGAGAAGGTCTTTCGCTTTACTGGTGAAGAGTTACCTTACACCAGTACAGTAGTAATTGATCAATTTAAGATGGATGGCAAAATGCGCCGCATTGCTGCAACCATTTTGGTCGATCGCGATAGCCATAAAGCCATGATTATTGGTGCAAAGGGTGATCGATTGAAGAAGATTTCAACAGATGCCCGTATCGATATGGAAAAGCTCTTTGACGGCAAAGTCTTTTTAGAGACTTGGGTCAAAGTAAAACGGGGTTGGGCAGATGATCGCGCTGAATTACGGGCGCAGGGTCTGGAATAAATTCTGATGGCCTCGATTCGCGTTGCTGACGAGCCTGCTTTTGTATTGCACAGCATCCCCTATAAAGAGACTAGCTTAATTCTGGATGTATTTACTCGGCAATATGGTCGCATGGCCTTGATTGCCAAAGGCGCAAAGCGGCCACACTCGACATTACGTCCTGTATTGCAACGTTTTCAACCGCTCTTGGTGTCTTGGAGCGGTAAGTCAGAGCTACGTACATTAACCAAGTCGGAGTGGGTGGGCGGTATGCCGTCCTTAGTTGGCGATGCACTGCTATGCGGCTTTTATCTCAATGAGTTGCTTGTCAAGTTCTTGGCGCGTGAAGATGATTATGAAAAACTCTACGATCGTTATACGGAAACGATTAATGCCCTATCTAATCTCGAATTTGAATCAAAGGGCCTAGAAGAAATCTTGCGTCCGTTTGAATTATCTCTTTTGCAGGAAACAGGCTATGCAGCAGCTTTAGATCGTTGCGTTGAAACCAATGGGTTACCAGATGCTAGGACCCAGTATGTATATCAGCCTGAGCGTGGCGTACGCCCAGTTCAAGGGGATGATCCAGGTCATTGGCCAGTCTTAACCGGAAAATCGCTGCTTGCTATTGCGGCAGGAGATTTTTCTGACCCAGAAACCTTGTCTGAGAGTAAGCAGTTGATGCGTTTTTTGCTGGGCCTGCATCTACAAGATCAAGTCTTGACAACCAGACAAATTCTGATTGATCTTAAAAAAATCTAGTAATCTACAGCTATGACAGCCCAAGCCCTAGAACTAGGAATCAATATCGACCACGTAGCTACACTGCGTAATGCCCGCGGTACATCTTATCCCGATCCTCTTAAAGCAGCACAATTGGCAGAAGAGGCTGGTGCAGATTTAATTACCCTTCATCTACGCGAAGATCGCCGCCATATTAAAGATGCTGACTTACTCGCATTGCGGCCACTGATCAAGACGCGCATGAATCTAGAATGTGCTGTTACTCCCGAAATGATTAATATTGCTTGCAAGGTGAAACCACATGATGTGTGCTTAGTACCTGAAAAGCGTGAAGAGGTCACTACTGAAGGTGGCTTAGATGTCTTGGGCCATTTTGAATTAGTCAAATCTGCGACAAAGCAGTTACAAGATGCCGGTATTCGGGTATCGCTCTTTATCGATCCAGATATAAAGCAAATACAAGCTGCAAAAGATATTGGTGCTACCGTTGTGGAGTTACATACGGGCCGTTATGCAGACTTATCAGGCACAGATCAGATGGCGGAATTAGAGCGCATTCGTAAAGCGGCTCAATTTGGGAAAGGTATTGGACTCAGAGTAAATGCTGGTCATGGTCTGCATGAAGGCAACGTGATGCCTATTGCAGCTATTGCAGAATTATCCGAGCTTAATATTGGTCATGCGATTGTTTCTGAGGCAATATTTAAGGGTTGGCAAAAAGCCATCATTGACATGAAGGCACTGATGATTCAGGGTCGAGCTAACTCATAAAGTAAAAATAAATATGATCATCGGTATGGGTACAGATATTCTTCAGATTGAGCGCTTACAAGCTGCTTACGATCGTACCAATGGGCGCTTGGCTGAGAGAATTTTGGGGCCTGATGAGATGTTGGTATTTAAGCAGCGCCTTGCCAGAAATCACAAGCGAGGAATTGCTTTCTTGGCGACTCGCTTTGCTGCTAAGGAAGCATTCTCGAAAGCAATTGGCCTAGGAATGAGAATGCCGATGACTTGGCGTTCATTGCAAACCTTAAATGAGCCTAGTGGTAAACCTGTGACTTCCTATTTAGGGGCTTTGGCAAAATTTATGGCTGAAAAGAACTGGGAAGCACACGTCACGGTGAGTGATGAGCAAGACATGGCAATCGCACATGTGATCGTTAGTCAGAAATAAAGAATATATACAGAGGAAGAGATGAGTAAACCCACTATGAATCCAGGCCCAGTCACATTAGATGTAGTGGGTCTTGAGCTCAATGCCGAAGATCGTCGTCGCATTCTTGACCCTTTGACTGGTGGCGTGATTTTATTTGGTAGAAACTTTGCTAATCGCAAGCAACTTTCTAAACTCACTGCTGATATTAAAAAATTAAGACCTGATGTATTGATCTCGATCGATCATGAGGGCGGTAGAGTGCAGCGCTGTAAAACAGATGGCTTTACCCACCTTCCAGCAATGCGTCAATTGGGTCAGCTTTGGAGTGTCAAGAGTCAATCTACCCACGCTGCCGAGTCAGCAGCGCTTGCTATGGCGGCAGCTACTGCCTGCGGATACGTATTAGCATCTGAACTGCGCGCTTGTGGAGTGGACTTTAGTTTCACGCCGGTGCTCGATTTAGATTTTAGTCGCAGTGGGGTTATTGGCGATCGCTCCTTTAGCCGTGATCCACAAATTGTGTTTGCTTTAGCAAAGAGTTTGAATGAAGGTTTGCGCTTAGCTGACATGGCTAATTGCGGTAAACATTTTCCGGGGCATGGTTGGGCTGAGGCAGATTCTCATGTGGCTATTCCAGTAGATGAGCGCTCCTTAAAAGAAATTCTGAATAATGATGCTAAGCCTTATGAGTGGTTAGATTTAAGTTTGGCAGCTGTAATGCCCGCTCATGTCATTTATCCCAAAGTAGACAAGAATCCTGCGGGATTTTCTAAAATCTGGTTGCATTCAATCCTGCGTCAAGAATTAGGCTTTGAAGGCGTGATCTTTAGTGATGATCTCTCAATGGAGGGTGCCAGTGTTGCTGGCTCAGTAGTAAAGGGTGCTGAGTTAGCCCTAAATGCTGGCTGTGATGCAGTCCTGATTTGTAATCGTCCAGATTTGGCCGATCAATTACTTTCAAAACTGAAAATTACTCAAGCCAAGCAGTCTGAATCTGCAATTCGTCTCAATCGCTTGATGCCAAAGTCTACCGCCTTATCTTGGGATGAGCTACAAGCGAACGCCGAGTATCAACATGCTCAAGGTTTACTCAGGCAGTTCAATTTGCTGTAAATTAGACCTGTATTCTAGCTAAGCATATTAAGCCTAGTAAATACAAAAAAGAGGTGCTTTTGTAGTGCAGGACTATCCTTGTGATTAGGGGTATGCATGCTCTAAATAGCAAATAATCAGTTTGGGACCTATTTGATGAATACATTTCAGTACATCTCGATTATTGTTAAAGATGAATTTAGGGCTATTCGCGAGGAATTTATAGAATCCAAACTATTGGTAGCGTCATTTTTCATTGCGCTATTCCTTGTAATATTTTATCTAGATCCATTTCCAAGTAAGCATATTTATTTTGCTACTTCGTATCCAAGTTCAGATTGGCATAACTTTGTTAAAAAAACTACAGTGGCGTTAAATGAGAAAGGGCTAGATGTAACTCTTATTGATACGGATGGCGCAGTAGATAATGTCATCAGGATGAATAGTCTAAAAGATAATGTAAATGTCGCATTCACATACGGCGCAGCTTTAAATAATGATCAGATTAATGGAATTTATTCTCTCGGTAGTGTTTTTTACGAGCCCGTTTGGATTTTTTATAGAAAAAATAAAATTCATGACCTGAAGAGCATGAAGGATCTGACCAACTATAAGGTTGGGGTAGGCCCAGCCAAAAGTGGCTCTTTCATGATTGCTAAAAAATTACTTCTGGATCTCAATGTAGATATCACGAAGAATTCAAATTTTGTGTCAAGTTCTTTTGTTGATATACATAAGAAATTTTTAAAAGGGGACTTGGATGCCATCATGATTGTCTCTACATATCTCGATCCAATAGTTCAGAATTTAATGAGAGAGCCTAAAGTTGCTCTCTATAGCTTTTCAAATGCCA
>CANHLB010000035.1 GCA_947461335.1 Burkholderiaceae bacterium
CGTAATCATTTCACCGACAGCGCTGCGATCGGTAGTCGTAACGACTTGGACAGCATCTTTTGGCAAACCTGCTGCTGCTAAACCTTCTTGAATGATTTGAGCTAATAGAGTATTAGAGTCAATCGCCTCAGAACCACCACGCAGAATCACGGCATTGCCAGACTTTAGGCAAAGGGCTGCAGCATCAATCGTGACATTAGGACGAGACTCATAGATGATCCCGATGACGCCAAGCGGAACACGCATCTGACCAAGCTCAATGCCGGAAGCCTGTTTTTGAAATGTCGTTATTTTTCCAATCGGATCTTCTAGCGAAACAATTTGCTCTAGACCCAAAGCCATCGTTTCAATTGTTTTAGGCGTCATCGTTAAGCGATCTACAAAAGCAGCATCCTGACCATTAGTCTTGGCGCGCTCAACATCGACTTGATTGACTCTCTGAATTTCACTAGCTTGTTTCCGAACTGCTTTTGCAATATGTAAAAGTGCTTGGTTCTTTTGTTCAGCAGACGCGCGCGCCATCGCACGCGAGGCTGCACGCGCTCGCTTACCAATGTCTTGCATCATTTCTTGTATCGACGAATTCATTGCTCCGCTCATCTTCTTAAATATCTAAATACTTCTGCACCATTACCGTAATAAGTTTCCAACTAGACGCAAACCATCCCAAGGATCTGCAGGCAATTCAGCTGCATGCAAGCCTTTGGATTGGCGATCCAAACCTGCTGCAACTTGCATTGCCCGACGCAACTTCAAGGGCTGAACACGTCTTAATGCCGCAGGATATAGGCGTTCTTTATTACCCCAGATCCGATTGGCACGCATAAGCTGTTGCACAGACTCACCAGCATCACTTGCAGCCTTCAGTTTAGATAGTAGCCGAAGCTCTTCGGTTACGCTCCACAAAATCAACACTAATGGCTCGCCCTCACCTTTTAGACCGTCTAACATACGATTTAACCTTGGCAAATCCCCTGCCAGCATGGCTTCGGTCAATTCAAATACGTTATAGCGTGCCACCTTCAGAATTGAGGAACGTATTTGCTCTTCAGATAATTTACCAGTTGGGTATAACAGGCCTAATTTCAAAATTTCTTGATGCGCAGCGATCAGATTACCTTCAACCTGATCAGCAATAAATTCTAAAGCCCGCTGACCTTCTTGCCCAGGCTCCACTTCTTGATTTTGCTTTTTGAAGCGGCCAGCAATCCAATTGGGTAAATGGGTGCGATCGATGGTGTCCACCTGAATAGCCATACCAGCATCTTCAAGAGCGCTAAACCATCCAGAGGTCTTTGTTTTTCCATCTAATCTCGGCAGCACAATACAGACCACAGTATCGGGGCCGTCTGCACCATTTGCTTGAGCAATGATTTGAGCTGCAAATTGCTTTAAAGCATCAGCGCCATCACGCCCAGGCTTGCCAGTTGGAATGCGTAACTCTACCCAACGCTTATCTCCGAATAGAGACATTGTTTGACCCGCATTCATGAGGGCACTCCAGTCAAATCCGCGTTCTTGCACCATCACTTCACGTTCAGTAAAACCTAATTTCTTGGCGGCTAAACGCAATTGATCCATAGCCTCCATCATCAATAGAGGCTCATCCCCACTGAAGATGTAGAGCGGCAGCATAGCGCCACCAGAACCCAATGATTTGAGGTGGGCTTGCAAGGCATCTACTTTTACCATGCGAGTCTAGGCCTGAATTTAGAAAGCTTTATTTTGTGGAAGTCTTGCAGCGGCACTAACGCGTCGCAAAATCTGAATCGCGAGATCTTTACGCATCAATGTCAAGAATTGCTGAATTTGTGCATCTGTTGCCAAAACCGTAGATACCGAGAAGTCCATATCCCTCGTCATATAGATCTCAGACTCAGGCACGATTTCAGCACCAGCTAAATCAAATGCTCTAAACCCAACCCGAATATTGAGTCGGTATGCAGAAATTTGACCAGTAGAGTTGTAGGCCAATATCTCGCGCCCATTGATGTCATTCGTAATTTCTAAAATGAGGTCAGCATCCTTGGGATTAATTGCAACTTTGGCATCTGTCCCTGTCAAAATTGCAGTTTGCAGGTCGATACGTAGGGGCGGTGAAGGATTTCCAGTAATCGCAATGACTTTAAAAGGCAAATCCACCATGCCACGCAAACGATAACCACAGGCGATCAAACCGCTTATGGGCGCAGTAGCAATGAAACCTAGCAGTGCACGTCGGAGATGATTTACGCTCATATCATTAGCTTTTATAAGATTTACGCAACAATATTAACCAAGCGGCCAGGTACAACGATCAACTTTTTCGGCACACCCCCATTTAAGGCCTTGATTGCTGGTTCGCTCTGCAATGCCAATACTTCGATCTGCTCTTTACTAGCATCTGCAGGCACCTGTATATCGCCACGCAACTTACCATTAATCTGTAACATCAAGGTAATTTCAGTTTGCACTAAAGCAGCTTCATCTACGGTTGGCCAAGATGCATCCAATAGTGGTCCAAATGTCTTTGCGTAAGCCATTTCTTTCCACAGCATGTGAGTCATATGCGGTACCACTGGGTAAAGAACGCGCAACAAGATACTGAGACATTCACGCAGGACTGGAGCACTAATATTGGATGCCTGATCTATCTTCATTGGCTCAAGAACATTGAGCATCTTCATTGCAGCTGAGACAACTGTATTGTATTGACGACGTTGATAGTCAAAGTTAGCTTGCTTCAAAATAGCATGCACCTCACGACGCAATTCTTTTTCTGCATCACTTAAATAGGTAGGCAGAGCATCTTGAGCATTACGGATTGCTTCAGCTTGGCTACTGGAATACATCCACACTCTGCGTAAGAAACGCGATGCCCCCTCGACACCAGCACCTGACCATTCCAGCTGTTGTTCTGGGGGCGCAGCAAACATGACAAATAAACGCGCAGTATCTGCCCCATATTGATCAATCAAGGCTTGCGGATCAACGCCATTATTCTTACTCTTAGCCATCTTCTCAACACCACCAACGATTACCGGGGTATTGGAAGCATCACCTTTTAACTTCGCACCTTTAGGGCGCCCTTTTTCATCAAGGTCTAATTCAACATCCAAAGGATTGAGCCACGTTTTTTTACCAGAAGCATCTTCAGAGTAGTAGGTTTCATTGAGAACCATACCCTGAGTCAATAGATTCTGAAATGGCTCATCAAAAGTGATCAGGTTAAGATCGCGCATCACCTTGGTCCAGAAACGGGCATAGAGTAAGTGCAAGATCGCATGCTCAATACCACCAATGTATTGATCCATTGGCATCCAATATTCATTACGCCCATCGACCATCGTCTTTGCATCTGGTCCGGTATAGCGCATGAAATACCAAGAGGAATCCACAAAGGTATCCATTGTGTCTGTTTCACGGCGTGCAGGCTTGCCACACTTCGGACAACTGACATTCAAAAAGTCGGCACGCTTGTTCAATGGATTCCCGCTTCCATCGGGCACGCAATCTTCTGGCAATACCACCGGTAAATCGGCTTCAGGAACAGGAACGGCGCCACACCCAGGATTTTTTTCATCGCCACAATGAATAATCGGAATAGGTGTGCCCCAATAACGCTGACGAGAAATTCCCCAGTCGCGCAAACGATAAGTGGTCTTAATCTCACCAATGCCCATTTTCTCAAGCTCTTTAGCAACTGCGCTAACAGCCTCCTCATGAGATAAGCCATCAAACTGTTCACTATTGAAGCAAACTACTCCATCTTTTTGTGCGTACCAATCTTCCCAGCGAGTGGAATTAAAGATTGGTGATTCGCCTTTGAGTGCAATCACCTGCTTAATCGGTAGTTCATATTTGCGAGCAAAAGCAAAGTCCCGCTCATCATGTGCTGGCACGCCCATCACAGCACCATCACCATAAGACATCAAAACGTAGTTACCAACCCACACTGGTACTGGTTCATGTGTTAGAGGATGAGTGACATATAAGCCTGTAAACATCCCTTCTTTTTCTTGAGTTGCTAGGTCAGCTTCAATCACACTGCCGGTTTTGCATTTCTCAATAAAAGCAGCTAGTGCTGGATTATTTTCAGCGGCCTTCGCTGCCAGCGGATGTTCTGCGGCAACTGCGCAGAAGGTTACTCCCATAATCGTATCGGCACGCGTTGTAAAGACGTATAAAAGACCATCTTGAATAAAGTTACCGTGATCGTCTGCAATCTCATGCTTAAAAGCAAAACGCACGCCTCGACTCTTACCAATCCAATTTTGCTGCATGATTTTGACACGCTCAGGCCAGCCTAGGTTATCTAAACCAGAAAGCAATTGCTCTGCATACGCCGTAATGTTGAAGTAGTAACCAGGGATTTCACGCTTTTCTACCAAGGCACCAGAGCGCCAGCCGCGCCCATCAATCACCTGTTCATTTGCAAGTACGGTTTGATCAACCGGATCCCAATTGACCACTTGAGTTTTACGATACGCAATCCCTTTTTCCAACATTTTCAGAAAAAGCCATTGATTCCAGCGATAGTAATCAGGACTGCAGGTAGCAATTTCTCGAGACCAATCAATTGCTAGACCCATCGCAGACATTTGCTTTTTCATATATGCAATGTTGTCGTAGGTCCATTTCGCTGGAGGTACTTTATTGGCAATCGCTGCGTTTTCAGCGGGCATACCGAACGCATCCCACCCCATTGGCATTAAGACGTTATAGCCTTGCATACGAAGTTGACGAGCCATCACATCATTAATGGTGTAGTTACGTACATGGCCCATATGCAACTTACCTGATGGATAGGGCAACATCGAGCATGCGTAGTACTTTGGTTTTAGT
Source organism: Burkholderiaceae bacterium (assembly GCA_947461335.1). Lineage (GTDB taxonomy): Bacteria > Pseudomonadota > Gammaproteobacteria > Burkholderiales > Burkholderiaceae > Polynucleobacter. The sequence continues at coordinate 4,825 of CANHLB010000035.1, forward strand.
TTGCCTGCCGCATCTACGGCTTTTTCAGACACTTTATAGACTTGCGCACTATCCCAATCAGCTTGTGCTGCCGCTTCAATGCTGCGGTAGTCGTAATCCTTACTCATTTAATCCAACTCTTTTCTTCTATTTTTATTGATTGGTAAATCCGGCAGAACTTATTTACGCAGACCGAGAACATCTTGCATGTCATACAAACCCGATCTTTGACTTTGCAGAAAACGAGCAGCGCGTAAGGAGCCTTGTGCATAAGATTGACGGCTAGATGATTTGTGACTAATTTCAATTCTCTCGCCATCGCCTGCAAATAACACGGTGTGATCGCCAACAATGTCACCCCCACGAATAGTGGCAAACCCAATGGATCCCTCTTTACGCTCGCCAGTATGACCTTCGCGCGCATACACAGCGACATCATCTAACTTCTCACCCAAAGCGTTAGCAATGACTTCACCCATCTTGAGTGCAGTTCCCGAAGGAGCGTCTACTTTATGGCGGTGATGAGCCTCAATAATTTCGATGTCATAACCTTGATTTAGCATCTTGGCGGCTATCTCAAGTAATTTGAAGGTAGCATTAACGCCAACACTCATATTGGGAGCGAAAACGATCGCTAATTTAGCAGAAGCTTTTTTCAGACTAGCAATCTGATCATTACTTAATCCAGTAGTGCCGATAATCATTTTGCAGCCGGTTTTCTCAGCGACTGCTACATGCGCCATAGTCCCTTCAGGCCTGGTGAAGTCAATTAAAAATTCTGCATTGGCCAACACTTGTGCAATATCAGATGAAATCATCACACCTGTTTTTTTGCCCAAGAAAGATCCGGCATCCTCGCCCAATTGAGGACAGGAAGAATGTTCTAGTGCACCAACAAGCTGAGCATCCGATGTATTGAGAACAGCCTCAATTAACATCTTGCCCATACGCCCTGTTGCTCCAGCAATTGCAATCTTCATCATGTGTTTCTTCGCTTCTAATTAAAAGTGTCTACTGCTTTGTTTCAGTAGCCGGAGGAACATTCATTGCACCAGGGCCTAAAGGTTCAGGTGCTGGATTGATTGTTCCATCAGACTGTTTATTTGAGAAACTAAAAAAGTCCCAGAATGAGCTCGCAGGTGCGGCAGGTATTGCAGCTCCTACTGGCAAGTTATCAGTGCGGCTCTGAATCATTTGTTCTGGTTGCTGCAATGGTTTCGTTACTGGGGGTTTGTTGGAGCCAGTAATCACATCCCAAAACGAACGCTTAGTTTTTGCATAGTTATCAATCTCAGCAACCATTTCGACTTCAGTAGGTAATGCATCGCCCTCGAATTTAACAACCTTGTCACCATCGAAGTAGACGGTTACACGACGCTCAATACTATTAGGACTGGCCTGACGCTTAAATTCAAAAATGTAATCCCAACGATTTGCATGAAAGTAACTTGCCAGCAAAGGGGTGCCCATAATTTGGCGCACTTGCTCACGAGTCATCCCAAGTTTCAATTTAGAGTATTGCTCACTGGAAATGAAGTTGCCCTGAACGATGTCTGGAACATAAGGCCTAAAAATCTTATTCATCCAGGCACGCTGGGTTTCATCAACGGCTGAGGTGCAACCATTCACCCCCATTAATCCAATAAGAGAAATGGCCACAATACCCACTCTCAAATGGGCATGAACCCCCCTAAAAACTGGGTTCAAAAAACGGTGAAAAAGTTCAAAGCAATTTTGCATGGCTAGCCGTATCATTAAGACATTGATTTTAGCTCCCAATGCCATGAATACGACCCAAAACCCTACTCCCGCAGATTTGCGTGATATTGGCCTAAAAGCCACTGGTCCACGCATGAAAATTCTGGATTTTTTTCATCAAAATGGGGGCACCCACTTTAGCGCTGAAGACGTCTTTATGGCTTTAGCCAAGGAAGACCAGGAAATTGGTTTAGCCACCGTTTATCGTGTGCTCACCCAATTTGAGCAGGCTGGATTGCTTCTCCGCAGTCATTTTGAGTCCAGCAAAGGGGATAGTAGGGCAATTTATGAACTTAATGAGGGGCAACATCACGATCACTTGGTGTGCTTAGATTGCGGCCATGTCGAGGAGTTTGTAGATGAGGCGATTGAGAAAAGACAGCGGGATATCGCTAAAAACCTCGGTTTTAAGCTACAAGAGCATTCTTTAGCAATGTATGGTCATTGCCAGAAGAAAAACTGTCGAAATAAGCAAAAATAAGCTTTTTCATACCCCAGAAGTCAAAAAAGACCTCAATTGAGGTCTTTTTTCTTTCTTGTGGCCTGGGGCTATAAATTACTTCACCGCCATCAAAGCTTGGGCTGCATTGAGCATTTGTACTGAATAACCCCACTCATTGTCATACCAAGCCAAAACCTTCACCAATTTGCCATCCGCAGAAACACGGGTTTGAGAAGCATCGTAAATACTTGGACGAGGATCATGGTTAAAGTCGATCGACACCAAAGGCAAGGTGTTGAATCCCAAGATTCCCTTGAGCTCGCCTTCGCTAGCTGTTTTCAGAATGGAATTGACTTCGTCAACACTCGTTGGCCTGCTGGCAGCAAAAGTCAGGTCCACTACTGAAACATTAATTACTGGCACGCGCATGGCAAAACCATCAAAGCGTCCAGCAAGCGCTGGTAATACCAAACCTACTGCTTTTGCAGCACCAGTCTTTGTAGGGATCATGCTGCTAACAGCAGAACGTGCGCGACGCATATCCTTGTGATACACATCAGTGAGAACTTGATCATTGGTAAATGCATGAATCGTCGTCATCAAACCAGACTCAATACCAATTTTTTCTAACAATGGTTTAACCAAGGGCGCTAAACAGTTGGTTGTACAACTCGCATTAGATACCACTACATCACTTGGTTTTAATACATTCTGATTGACACCGTAAACGATAGTTGCATCCACATCTTTATCGCCAGGAGCAGAAATCAATACTTTCTTTGCGCCCTGTTGAATATGAATCATGGCTTTTTCTTTTGATGTGAATTTGCCGGTGCACTCCAAAACCAAATCAACACCTAACTCACCCCAAGGGGTTTCAGCTGGATTGCGGGTACAGAACATTTTGATGCGATCACCATTTACTACCATGTAATCCCCGTCGACTGATACCTCTGCAGGGAAGCGGCCATGTGCCGAGTCGTACTGGGTCAAGTGGGCGTTAATCGCAATATCACCCATGGCGTTAATCGCGACGATTTTGATATCACGACGTGGCTTGCCATTGGCCTGATCTTCATACAGCGCACGAAGAACCATGCGGCCAATACGTCCATAACCATTAATTGCAACCCGAATTGTCATTTATTTCCCCTTACTTATTTTGAATTCTTAAAGATTATTTCTTTGCGATACATTGCTGAACAGTCTTCGCAATGTGATCTGTTGTTAAACCAAAATATTCATATAGTTGCCCTGCAGGTGCGGACTCCCCAAAAGTATCAACGCCATGCACTGCTGCACAACCGTACTTCCACCAGAAATCACTAACACCTGCTTCAACAGCAATGCGCGGAATTTTAGCGGGCAATACTTTTGCTTTATACGTCGAATCTTGCTGATCGAATACTGTCGTTGATGGCATCGAAACTACCCGAATACCGATTTTTCCGGCGCTCTCTTTTTCTAAACGTTCAGCTGTTTGTAAGGCGAGAGCAATTTCAGAACCGGTAGCAATAATGACTGCATCAAGCTTTCCAGATTGTGGCTCGCGCAATACATAACCGCCCCGTGCAATATCTTTGATTTGCTGACTGTTACGAGAAACAAATGGACAGTTCTGACGACTGAAGATCAAGGCGCTAGGACCATTCTTGCGCTCGAGTGCTGCGCCCCAGGCTACAGCGCTCTCAGTGGTGTCGCAAGGACGCCAAACCATGAGATTGGGAATCAGGCGCAAGCTAGCAACTTGCTCAACCGATTGGTGAGTAGGGCCATCTTCACCCAAACCAATAGAGTCATGGGTAAATACAAAAATGCTACGCAACTTCATCAATGCCGCCATACGCAAAGCATTACGACTGTAGTCAGAGAAGGTTAAGAAGGTACCACCAAATGGAATGTAGCCACCATGTAAAGCAATACCGTTCATGATGGCACTCATACCAAACTCACGTACACCGTAGTTAATATGGTTACCCCATTGATTAGCGCGCACAGGTTTGCAAGTTGACCAATTGGTTAAGTTAGATCCCGTTAAGTCAGCGGAACCTCCCATGAATTCTGGCAAAGCTGGAGCCAATGCTTCAATCGCATTCTGACTTGCCTTACGGGTCGCAACCGTTTCAGCTTTCGACTGACAGATTTTTAAATAGGCATTGAGTGTTGGAGCAAAATCTTTAGATAAGTCACCTTGCATACGACGCTGCAATTCAGCGGCAAGCTCAGGGTATTGAGTTTTGTACTTCTGAAATTTTTTATTCCACTCATGCTCTGCAGCTTGGCCACGCTTTTTAAAATCCCAGGCAGCATAAATATCCTTAGGCACTTCAAAAGGTGCATAAGGCCAGTTCAAGGCCACGCGGGTTTCTGCAATTTCAGCAGCACCTAACGGAGAACCATGGACTTTATCGCTACCTGCCATATTTGGCGAGCCTTTACCAATAGCGGTCTTACAGCAAATCAGGGTTGGCTTATCGCTTTTTTTGGCTTTGGAAATGGCAGCAGAGACTGCTTCGGCATCATGGCCATCAACATCACGAATCACATTCCAGTGATACGCCTCAAAACGTTTTGGCGTGTCTTCATTAAACCAAGACACCACTTTGCCATCAATCGAAATACCGTTGTCATCCCAAAGTGCTATCAATTTATTGAGCTGTAATGTGCCAGCCAAAGAACAAACTTCATGGCTAATACCTTCCATCAAACAACCGTCACCTAAAAATGCATAGGTGTAATGATCGATGACCTTAAGGCCAGGACGATTAAATTCTTCGGCCAATAATTTTTCAGCTAATGCCATGCCAACTGCATTAGAAATTCCTTGCCCAAGAGGACCAGTCGTTGTTTCAACACCAGGAGTAATTCCATACTCAGGATGTCCGGGAGTCTTGCTATGCAATTGGCGAAAATTTTTCAACTCTGTAATCGGTAAGTCATAACCCGAAAGATGCAAGAGCGAATAAAGCAACATCGAGCCATGACCATTGGATAGTACAAAGCGATCACGATCAATCCAATGAGGATCAGTCGGATTGTGTTTTAAATGCTCATTCCAAAGCCCGACGGCAATATCTGCCATACCCATCGGCATACCAGGGTGGCCAGAATTTGCCTGTTGAACTGCATCCATGGATAAAGCACGAATAGCGTTGGCCATGCGAATTTGAAGGTTTGACATCGTAAATTTGGTCTCGAGGAAAATAAATTGGCTATATTGCAGTAATGCCTCAATTTTATCTTCCCGGACCATGGGAATCCCAAAAGCCAACTATCCTCACTCCTGAGGTCGCCCACCACTTGCGCGTGCGCCGCATTCAAATAGGGGAATGCTTCCCTGTCTTTGATGGAAAGGGACAAGTCGCGCAGGCAGAGCTTCTGGCATTCAGCGGAAAAAGTGGGCAGATTCAGCTCAGCAAGATCCGCACCGATACCCATCGCGAGACTCCTTATGCCATTACTTTGGCCCAAGGCTTAGCTGGCGGCGACAAAATGGACTGGATTGTTGAGAAAGCAGTTGAAACCGGCGCCCAAATTATTGCCCCAATGCAATGCGAGCGCTCGATCCTCAAGCTCACACGCTCAAGTGATGAGGAGCGCGCCCAAAAAAGACTAGTGCATTGGGAGGCAATTGTTCAGGCAGCATGTGAGCAATGCGACCGTACTGTTTTTGCCACCCTAGAACCGATTCAAACTTTTGTAGGGTATTTAAAAACAAACCCAAAGCCGGCACTAAAACTTCTTCTGAGCCCCGATGCTACAAAAAGTATGCATTCCGTTTTGATGACGAGCAAACCACAAGATATTGTCTTGATGATTGGGCCCGAGGGTGGTCACTCGCCAGAAGAAGAGGCTCTTGCGCAAGCAGCGGGTTATCAAATTGTTTCTTTGGGTGAGCGTGTATTACGCACTGAAACTGCCGGAATTGTTGCCATTACTA
>CANHLB010000036.1 GCA_947461335.1 Burkholderiaceae bacterium
TACTTCTGCAGGTAGCTCTGCCAGAATTACAGAGACCGTCGAGGCAGTTGCCATCGCCTCACGAGGAATCTCCTCTGGATCTTCTGAAATCCAGAATTCCTCTGCTGAACTGGCTAGAGTCGCAGCCAAGCTAAAGGATTTAGTATCTAAATTTGAATGCTAATCTCATTTCGCGCAAGTTAAAAAAGGCATCCTCTGGATGCCTTTTTTAAGTATTAGCTATAGCTAATTCAATATGAGATACAACTGAAAATGCGAGATTGCACTTCCTCTAAAAGAAGGAAGAAGTAATAGTTTTTATCTAAGACCGCGATTTTCTAAAGAAGGTGATCAGTAACACAAACAACAATACTGCGAACCAAAATAAAGACCATTCTGGCACTTGCAGGCCAAGAATAGCCGGTAGCTTTGCCGAGCAAAGACCATCTGCTTTAAATAACCAAGGTAAGCCTTGGGCCAATTGAAATTGGTTAATCCAAGTTTCAAGGGGATCAATGCCACAAGATATTTCTGGATGGGATAAAAGCCAAACTTGGCGCGCTGCTACAGATAGGCCATATCCTGCAAACAATACGGCTAGGCCATGAAAGAGCTTTCTCAAGGGAGTAATGCCGGCAGCTAAAAAGCAAGATATCGCAATCCCCAGATAGCCAACTCTTTGCAAGATACATAAGGGGCAAGGCAAGAAATTTACCCCTTGGTAGCCCACCTGCTGCAGAATGACGGCAAAAACGACCAGTCCAAGACTAAATAAAGAAATATATAAGTAGCGCGTTGAGTTCATGAGGACATCATAGCCTTTTCAGTAAATCCTCATTTGGGAAATGCGCTTATTACCAAAAATTGGATGGATATCACTACTTCATCCTACTTATCGGACATTTACCCTAAAATTAGGCCTGAGGGATGGGATAATCAACGATTGTTTAAAATTTAGTCTATTCATTACACGCATTTATGGCCGCATATAACACCGAAACCGTTCTGACTGTCAACCACTGGAACGACACCCTTTTTAGCTTTACGACTACTCGCAATAAAGGCCTACGCTTTCGTAGCGGCCACTTCTTGATGATTGGCCTTGAGGTTGAAGGTAAACCTCTAGTACGGGCATACAGTGTTGCCAGCCCAAATTATGAAGAGCATCTCGAATTTTTGAGCATTAAGGTTCAAGATGGTCCACTGACATCACGTTTACAAAAAATTCAGGTGGGTGACCCTATCCTTGTGAGCGAAAAGTCTGTTGGAACCTTGGTCATTGATGACCTAAATCCTGGCAAGCATCTTTACCTCTTTAGTACTGGTACAGGCTTAGCACCATTCATGAGTATCATTCGTGACCCAGAAACTTATGAGAAGTTTGAAAAAGTAGTTTTGATTCATGGTGTGCGTTTAGTAAGTGAACTCGCTTATGGTGAATACATCAAGAATGAACTGACTCAAGATGAATACATTGGTGAGATCATCCGTGAAAAACTCATCTACTATCCAACCGTAACTCGTGAAGCATTCAAACACACTGGGCGCCTTACTACCGCAATTGAATCAGGCCAACTCTTCAAAGATATTGGCTTGCCACCCCTAGACCCGTCAGTAGATAGGGCGATGATCTGTGGTAGCCCCTCTATGCTCAAAGAAACTGCTGAGATGCTCGATTCCAAAGGCTTTAAAGTATCTCCGAGCCTAGGTCAACTGGGCGACTATGTCTTTGAGCGTGCCTTCGTAGAAAAATAAAATTTTGCTGTAATGAGGTTCAAGTCAGGAGTCTTAATCCTCGATTTGAAAATAGACTTCTGCTTTTTGCTCTGCACTTGCTTGGGCGCTAGATTCAGCACTCCTAAGTTGATCTGCAGCTTTTGGAGAGGTAAAAACTTTCTCTGCAGTCTGCAAAACTGATCTAACCGTTACATCTTGTTTATTTTCTACTATGTAAGCCATTTACTGCTCCCTTGTTTGATCAAAGCTGATATCTTGATCTCATGAGGTTTTAGAATAGGCTGTATTTAAATATCTGAAAAGAATATATATTTCATATGCTTATATCTGTTTAAATATAAACAAAAAAAGTAAATTAAAGCTTGCATTTGCAATCAGAAGCAATAAACAGAGTCTTTTTAGGGCACTATCGGATACGGCATGAGCCTCCAAAATAGCTTTAGCCAATCTCATTCCCAGCCAATAGGAAGGAATTGCAAATAAAAGATAGGGAATCCACTCAAGCCCCCCACCCATCAAACTTGTAGCAATAATCGCAAATACAGAGATTCCAGAAATAAAGTGGGATAGCAAAGATCGTGTTCTATCAAATGCCTCATTGGTTGAATTGAGATATAGGGCAGCAGGCGGTCCACCAATTCCACACGCGCCCAACAACAGTCCTGATAGACCACCCGCAAATCCATCTAATGCCGTATGGCTATTTAATCGAACATGGGGCTTTAGTAATAAGTAGCTTGCAAAAAGGAGCACTACTACGCTTGTAAAAACCTTGAGCGTTACAAGGGGTACAAAGCTTCCCAACCAAATACCCATTGGAAGAAAAACTGCTGCAAAAAGTAACATGAGCCAAAGTCGAGGGCGGTCTTCTTGGTGGACTTTCCAATGCCTGGAAAGTAAAACTCCTCCAAATACTTCGGCACACATCACGATAGGAATCAGAAAGGGAATCGGAAATACCCACATCAAAAGAGGCGTCATAATAAGCGCCCCACCAAAACCACTTAACCTTCTGATGACCCCTCCAAGAACTGCCGCAAAAATTAGCAGGCAAATTGGGGTGAAGCTTTCAAAAATCAAATGGTCTCACTAACATCATGCTCGCCAGCAATTAATTCGCGAATCTGACGACGTATCTCTAAATAAGCGGGAGTATCCTCAACCATTCTGCGGGGCTCTGGAACTCGGATGATTTCCTTTACTCTGCCTGGGCGGCGCGTCATAACCACAATGACATCCGATAAATTGATTGCCTCTTCGATACTATGAGTTACGAGTACAACTGTTTTGCTCTCCTCACGCAAAATCCGAATCATTTCAGCTTGCATCATGGCTCGATTTTGAGCATCCAAGGCAGCAAACGGCTCATCCATCAAGAGAACAGTTGGATCAACTACCAATGCCCTGGCTATAGAAACCCGTTGACGCATGCCGCCTGATAGTTGGTGGGGATAATGATTAATAAATTGACTAAGGCCCACTAAAGCTGCAAAACGGGTCACAATTTGTTGGATTTCTGAAGTGCTAGTACCTTTAATTTTTAATCCAAAGGCAATGTTGTCGTAAACCGTAAGCCATGGAAATAAGGCATAGTCCTGAAACACCATCGAGCGATCAGAACCAGGACCGCTCACTACTTTGTCAGCGCACTCGATATGCCCAGCGGTAGGAGCCTCAAAGCCAGCAATTAAATTGAGTAAAGTGGTTTTGCCACAGCCACTATGGCCCAAGATTGAGCAAAACTCATTTTTCTCAACTTCAAGAGAGATGTCATCAATAGCTAAGACTTCCTGCCCCTTAGCATGCATTGAAGGATAAATTTTTCTAACGTGTTCTACTTTGAGTGCAGGCATGAATTTGTTTACTTGAATGATAAATGGATGATGTTTAAGCCTTAAGCATTTAGTGCTCTAGACCAAGGCATGAGTTTCTGAGCTGTATATCGAATGAGTCTATCTAAACATAAACCAATCACTCCAATGGCCAACATACCAACCAAAATGTAATCCGTACGCAAAACGGTGCGGGCATCATTGATGAGGAATCCAAGGCCAGAGTTAGCGCCAACCAATTCAGCGGCTACTAATGCCATCCAACCTACCCCCAAGCCAATGCGTACACCTGTAACGATTTGAGGTAAAGCTGCACGCAAAACAACGCGGGTAATCACACCCCAAGAGCCAGCACCCAGGCAGCGTGCAGCACGAATGAGGTTAGGCTCAACATTTTTGACAGCATCAATAGTATTTAACAAAATAGGGAAAAATATTCCCAAGAAAATAATGAATTGATTTTGAACATTACCAACGCCGAACCACAGAATACTGAGTGGGATCCAGGCAATAGGTGGAATTGGACGCAAAATTTCAATAATGGGATCCACTTGCTCATTTACCCATTTAAAGCAACCCATGACTATTCCCAAGGGAATGGCAACAGATGCATAGCAAAAGGCTACGAATTCCCTGGATAAGCTATCAATTAAATGTTTCCAGATTTCTCCAGACTTCATTAATTCATAACCGCCTTGTGCCACTCCCGAAGGAGGTGGCAACAAGGTAGCTTCTGTTTTATCCAGAATAAACCGACTGGCATATTCCCAGGCGGCAAGCAAAATAATCAATAAAACTAAACGACGAAATTGCTTGAAAAAATTTAATATTTGCATAACGCCTTATTTTTTATAAACCTTACCGTCAAAAGACCAATCTCTGGTGAGATCGCCCTTTTCAGGGAATGCCTGCGGTTTAGTGGTGTTTAATGGGTTCATGTAAGTTGGGTATGGGGTCTTATCCATTGGTGCAGACCAATCAGCCGGCAAAAATGGAGGACGAGTAATGGTTGCCCAACCTAACTTTTCAAAAGTCTTATCCATAAAACGAGTATCCACAGCACGCGCAAAATCAATACCAGTTAGCTTGTTCTGAATGCGCTTGTTTTCATAGAGCCATGTGTAAATAGGTTCATTTGCACGGCCCCAGAACACTGGAATTGGATAAATATAATTTGGCTTGTACAAGAGGTTGTACGCTGAAATTTGCTGACGTAAGATCTCTTTTGAATAATTTTTCAAATTCGGATCTTCTTGCATCACATCTACCGCGGCATCTGGATTTTTTCTAATCCAAAGAGTGGCTTCAGCAATTGCATCAGTAAATGCCTGAACTACATCTGGTGCGTTATCAATGACTTCCTGGCGCACATAAAACGTGCCTTCATAAATATTGTACGGAAAGCTATCGCTAATAATTCTGGCATTCTTACGCTCTTTCACCATGATGGTTGGAGTTGGATCCCAAGGTACCACTGCATCAAGACCTTTAGGCATCGCCATTTGCTCACCAGGAGGCATGTTCTTCAAGATGATGTCCTTGCCAATCTCAATACCATTGGCTTTAGCAGCAGCTTGAATATAAAACTCTGCTGAGGAGCCAGTCACAATGCCGATGGTGGCTGGTGGATTGGACCCCTTAAAGTCCTTAAATGACTTAATTTTTGAATCTAGTGGGACTAAAACAGCATGCATTAAATTAGTATTAATCACTGCAATCGTCTTAACGGGGATATTTTTGTCGATCAATGAGGTGAACGGGAAATTTCCGCCATTACCGAACTGGAATCGACCAGAGATGATCACTTCATTAATCGCAGGCCCAGATGGAAATGCTTGCAATTTAGACTCAATACCACGCTTAGCTAAAAGACCTTTTTTATCCATAACCAAGTTAATCGTATTTTGACCTGACCACGGGGGCTGGAAAGCAATCTGTAATGGCCACCAACCTTTTTCCTTGAGCCAAGCGACAGACTTTGCTGAAACTTTTTCATCTGCACCTTCAGGCCAACCATAATCATTGAACTTGGTACTGTTTTGAGCCATCGACAGCATCGGGGCCCCCGAAAGCATTGCAACTGCAAGCACTGAAAAGATACGACGTGACGCATTAAATTGTTTCATTACGATCTCCTTAATATTGAAATGACTTATTTTGATATCAAACAGCGAACGTCTAAAAAAACTAACTCGTAAAGCTTAACTCTATACCACCCAATCTAGTTCTAATTTTTTTATACTCTTTTTTCATCACCAAATACTTCACTAACTCTGTAAAAGGCTGCAAGGCAGGTCCCTGCTTCAAGGCCTCCTGAGCACCGTCCTTCAATCCTAAAGCAAGGTTTTCAGGATAAAAAGCATGCAAACTTAATTGCTGCTTACTAACTGAGCGCCCCCATTTTTTTCTTAATCCAGGCAATGCAGGCTCTATCAACTCTCCAGGCCTACGGGAGGCATCGTAATTTACCTTAGCGCGAGTCATCACTTCTGCACTAGGGGTACCAGCCAATTTTCCATAGTGCCCCTTAAGATATAGCTTAATTTCGTCAGGAATCGTTTTATAGCGCTCGCCCTGCATGACATTCAAAACCGCTTGGGTAACGATATATTGTGCAAAGGGGCTCACCAAGATGGGATAACCCAAATCCTCACGAACCCTTGCAGTCTCCTCCAGAATCTCTGCCTCCCTATGGGTGATGCCCATAGTGGCCAATTGAGCACGCAAATTCGAGATCATGCCCCCTGGAATTTGATGCTCATACAAAGCCGGATCATAACTCGCTTTTTCACCGCGAGAAAAATTGTCGCGCGAACAGATCCAATCAAAGTATTCGTCTACCTTTTGCAATGCAGCCAGATTCATCTTTGGCGCCCTTCCCAATTTTTGTGCGCTCGCGTACACATCTAGAACTGATGGTAATGAAGCGCCATTGGCAAGGCAATCGGTAGCTACATACCCATACGAAAAACCAGCCTTTATGGCCTCTTCGTAAACCTGAGGCGCTAAGCCTGACTGACAGTGAGAATGTAACTTAATAGGTATGCCTTTGGCAGCAGAGACAATTGCGGGGAAAAGTGTTGCAGCTCGCTCGGGCGTTAATAAGCCTGTGGGATCTTTTACAGAAATAAAATCTACCCCTAGTTTCACAAGCTCATGTGTACGAGCAATAAAGTAAGCATCGTCATGAACGGGACTTAAGGCATAAGTGAGCATTGCATTAATCAACATGCCATTTTTCTTACCGGCCTGCACTGAAGATTCGATATTTCGATTGTCATTTAAGGCGTCGTATACCGTTAGCACCTTTACACCAGACTCTGCAAGCAATTCAACATTTAGAGCAACGACGTCGTCTGGAAATAATTCAAAGGTATAAATACTTTGTCCGCGTGTTAATGCATCCGTAGGAGTAGTGAGTTGCTTACTAAGAAACTCCATACGCTTCCAAGGATCTTCTCGCAAGAAACGCACCATCACATCAAAAACTGCGCCTCCTAATATATTGATATAGCTATAGCCCGCTTGATCTATATCTGCTAAGGCAGGATACATTTGGGTAGTAGTCATCCGAGTCGACCATAGGCACTGATGCGCATCGCGCAGTGTGACATCGATTAACTCGAAAGGCTTTTTGATAGTCATCAAGAAACCTCAATCACCATTAAAGCTTGGCCGGCTTCGATATTTTGACCATCCTCAACCAAAATTCGCGAGACAGTGCCACTGCATTCAGCAGGAATCGTATTGAGTAATTTCATGACCTCGACAATACAAACATCTGTATCAGGCTTAACAAAGTCACCTATCTCAACAAAGGGAGGAGAGCTCGGGCTGGGTCTGCGATAAAAAGTTCCAATCATTGGGCTTGTAATCAAGCGCTCTGTCCCAGAAATATTGAAGGGTGCAGGAGTACTTGCTACAGCAGGAGCATTGTTAGAAGTGGATGAACTTGGTTGAGGAGCTACAAATGCAGTAAGGCCTGCCGAAGGAGAACCAACAGAAATCTCAATTTCAAATTCATCTGTCTTATAGCCAAAGCTAGTAAATGTTCCAGCATCCCTTATTAAGGCAACAATCTCCTTCACCTGCTTCATTGTGAATTCGGGTGGTACCTTAACGGTCGTTACAGCCTTTTTTTTGGGTAAGTCCTTAGAACTTTTTTTCAAAGTCTTAGGCTTTGCTCTCGCTTTGGAAGCGGGCTTCTTTTTTGTTTGCATTGTCTCTTATTTTTAGTTAATATTTTCTCTAATGAAATTTAAAGTATCATCAGATGAAATGCTTTAAGGGTAAACACTTAAAATAGCAAATATATTCAAAAAACTTCAATAAATGCCGCCAAAGCTATCCCGCATTACCCCTCCTTCGGAGATATTCGAAGAATCAGCCAAATCCAGTATGGCGGAAAAGGTTTTATTAATACTGGAAACGATTACCCAATCTGAATTTCCGCTGACCCTTGAGGCCATCTCTACTAGCACCAATTTAGCCAAACCCACGGCCTTTAGATTGCTAAATACTTTAGTGACGCAAGGCTTTATTGAACGTGACCCAAATGGCAGGCGCTTTCAACCAAGCGCAAAACTCAGAATGATGGGGATCAATATTCTTTCCGTAGATTCAGTTCGCTCACAACGTATATCAGTGATGAAACGTCTGGTGGAAGAAATTGGTGAAACCTGCAACTTCAATATTCTCGATGGCAATAAAGTCATGTACCTAGATCGAGTTGAAACGAGTGCGCCTATTCGCCTTCACGTAGATCTAGGAATGCGCGTCCCTCTGCATTGCACTGCCAGTGGCAAACTCTTTTTATCTGGAATGACCGAATTACAAGTTAGAAGGTCTTTGGGAAATGAGCCATTTGAATACTACACAGATAAAACGATTACGGGCTATCAAAAGTTATTTCCCGAGCTGGAAAAGATTCGTAAGGATGGCTACGCGCTCGATGAGTCGGCCTTTCTAGAGGGATTTATCGGTATCGCAGTACCCGTAATGAACTCAAAACTTAAAACCTTTGCGACCATTACTGCGCATGGTCCAGCACCACGTATGCAAGAAAATTCCATTGAATTCTATATAGGTCCTCTGCAGCAGGCCGCAAGAGACATTCAAAACAGCCTATCTGAAACTAGTAATTAAACTTAATGGAGAGAATATGACTACCCCAGTAATTATTACCGTAGCAATGACAGGTGCTATCCCTCGCAAGAAAGATTGCCCGGGCCTTCCCGTTACGACATCTGAACAAATTGAAGAGATACATAAAGCATATGAAGCAGGTGCATCCCTAGCTCATATTCATGTTCGCAATCCAGATGAGAGCCCGAGCTCAGACCCAGACTTATATGCAGCAGTACAAGCAGGCATCCAGAAACATTGCCCTGGAATCATTGTTCAATTTTCTACAGGTGGTCGTGGACGCGATCAAGCAGCACGTGGCGGCATGCTGTTTCATCGCCCCGATATGGCATCACTAGCAACTGGTTCAGTCAACTTCCCCAACGGTATTTACGAAAATCCACCAGAATTTGTTGATGGACTGGCCAGCGAAATGCTCAAATATGAGATCAAGCCTGAAATTGAAATTTTTGACCTAGCGATGCTTTATAACGCTGCAAACTTAGTCGAACGAGGCCTCTTAAAAGCCCCTGCCCATGTGCAGTTTGTCATGGGCATCCCCAATGCGATGCCGGCAAGGCGCTCGATTCTAGAATTTTTGATTTCAGAACTAAAAGCAGTTATGCCAGATGCCACTTGGTGTGCAGCTGGGGTAGCCCGCTACCAATTACCGGTCAATGAGTGGACTCTAGAGTTGGGTGGGCATGTGAGAACTGGCCTAGAAGACAATACCCGTTTTGATAAGACCAGGCTTGCTAAGGATAATGCGGAATTAGTTGCACGCTTGGCGCAAATGGCGCCTTCATACAACCGTAGCGTTGCAACACCAGCACAAGCGCGTGAAATCTTGGGATTAAGAAAACACTAACTAGTATGTCGAACACATCATTCGATTACATCATTGTTGGGGGCGGCTCATCTGGTTGCGTCTTAGCTAATCGGCTCTCTGAGGACCCCAATCATTCAGTTTGCCTGATTGAGGCAGGCCCCAAAGATAGCTCTCCTTGGATTCACTTACCCATTGGTTATGCAAAAACAATGTGGGATCCAAAGGTCAATTGGAAATTTCAGACCGAGCCCGATCCAGGTATGAATGACCGCCAAATATATTGGCCACGTGGCAAAACATTAGGTGGATCTAGCTCAATCAATGGATTGATCTTTATTCGCGGACAAAAAGAAGATTACGACGGCTGGCGCGATATGGGTAATGCCGGCTGGGGTTGGGATGACGTATTACCCTACTTCAAAAAAGCTGAGGGTAATGACAGATTAGGAGAACCATTGCATTCTCAAACAGGTCCATTAAAGGCCTCATCAATTCCTAAGAAACATGCTTTAGTGGAAGCGTTTAAAAAAGCAGCTAATGCACTTGGTGTGCCCACTACTGATGACTTTAATAATCTGACTCAAGAAGGCGTTGGCTACTTCCAACTCAGTACCCATAAAGGGTTTCGTTGTAGCGCTGCAGTAGCCTACCTAAAACCAGCCAAGCATCGTTCTAATTTAACCATTCTGACTAATAGCCAAGTGGGTAAAGTCATTTTCGAAGATAAAAAAGCAATTGGGGTTGAGTTGATTCAGCAGGGAATTAAAAAAACAATCCATGTAAATAAAGAAGTGATTTTAAGTGCAGGCGCAATTCAGAGCCCACAGATTCTTCAACTATCTGGAGTCGGTCCAGCAAAATTGTTACAGGAATTTAATATACCCGTCATACATGACTTACCTGGCGTTGGTGAAAATTTACAAGACCATCTGCAATTTCGCCTGATATATGAATTAAATCAGCCAATTTCTACCAACGATCAACTCTCATCTTGGTTTGGCAAGCTGAAGATGGGTTTAGACTGGTTACTATTTAGAGGTGGGCCTCTTTCTATCGGAATCAATCAAGGCGGCCTTTTTACTCGAGTAATGAAAGATTCCAAAACACCTGATATTCAATTCCATATGGCAACTCTCTCTGCGGAAATGGCGGGGGGTAAAGTGCATCCATTCTCAGGATTCACAATGTCGGTATGTCAGCTTCGACCAGAATCTCGGGGATACGTTCGCATTCAATCTATCGATCCACTAGTACCGCCAAAAATG
Organism: Burkholderiaceae bacterium; assembly: GCA_947461335.1. Lineage (GTDB taxonomy): Bacteria > Pseudomonadota > Gammaproteobacteria > Burkholderiales > Burkholderiaceae > Polynucleobacter. The sequence goes on from CANHLB010000036.1 coordinate 10,767, forward strand.
TTTGCCAACTATTTGGCCACTCAATACGATCGTGATACCAGTGTTGCGGCAGTCAATTTTGCTAGAAAGATAGCACAGACTGAACCACTACGATCTCTGATTACTCGTGAAGTAAAGCCAAATAACCCAAAATCGGATGAAGAAGTTTTAGAATTTTGCCGCAATA
>CANHLB010000037.1 GCA_947461335.1 Burkholderiaceae bacterium
CCATCACCGTGCTCACCGCTATACGCCCCTTTGTATTTGCGAACTAATTCTGAAGCTTCTTCCGCTACTGCGCGCATTTTCTGGGCGCCATCTCTGCGCATATCCAAAATAGGGCGCACATGCAAGGTGCCTACCGAGGCATGGGCATACCACGTGCCTCTAGACCCGTGCTTAGAGAACACCTCGGTTAATGCTTGGGTGTAATCCGCCAAACTTTCTAATGGTACAGCGCAGTCTTCAATAAAGCTCACTGGCTTGCCATCGCCTTTAAGACTCATCATGATATTGAGACCCGCTTTACGCACTTCCCACAAATTCTTTTGTAGGGATGGGTCAGGCATGTTAACTACTGAACCTGGTAAGCCTAAGTCACTCATCAATTCTTGAAGGGCTTTGAGTTTTTCTAGCAGTGGTGCATGCGCTTCACCAGAAAACTCCACCAACAATATTGCTTCAGGAGTCTGCGCAGTGTGATCGATTAAGGCAGTTTCGATGGTTTTCTTAAAACTAGGATTACTACGTGCTAAATCAATCATGGTGCGATCAACTAACTCAACCGCAGTAGGACCCAGCTTGACAATATGCTGGGCGCTATCCATCGCCTTATAAAAACTAGCAAAGTTCACAATACCAAGTACTTTGTGTTGAGGTAGTGGTGCTAATTTGAGTTTGAGGGATTTGAAATAAGCGAGCGTACCTTCACTACCGACCAAGAGGTGTGAAAGATTAACGCTGCCATCTTTGGTGTAAGGTAACTCGCTTTGAGGGTGGAAGATATCAAGGTTATATCCCGCAACCCGGCGTAGCACTTTCGGAAAGCGTGCTTCGATCTCAGGTTGCAATGTGTTAGCTAAGCCTTTTACAAAGTCGCCTAGTTCTTTAGCAACCCCAGAACTATTTGCATAGTTAGCAAATTGACCAACTCTGCCATCCGCTAGCCAAGCATCAATACCCAAAACGTTATGCACCATATTGCCGTAAGCAATCGAGCGACTACCGCAAGAGTTATTGCCTGCCATACCACCAAGCGTGGCTTGTCCCCCAGTAGAAACATCTACTGGATACCATAGACCATATTGTTTGAGTGAGCTATTGAGATGATCAAGCACCATGCCAGGCTCAACTTCTACATAGCCTTGATCAATATTGAGATCGAGAACATTTCTGAAATACTTTGAGTTGTCGATGACCAGTGCTGCGCCAGTAGTTTGACCGCACTGACTAGTGCCACCCCCACGAGGAAGCACTGGCACTCCAAGCTCTGCAGCAATCTGAATGCCACTGGCAATATCTTGTGCAGTTTTCGGTATAAAGACAGCGACTGGCATCGCTTGATAAATAGAAGCATCAGTAGCGTAACGACCGCGACTTGCGGCGTCTATCATCACTTCCCCAGAAGTTTCTTGGCGCAAACGTTTGGCTAATTGCGCTTGATCTACCATTAACTCTTTGAGATCGAGGGGTTTATTCATTTGACTGTCTCTGCTAGCTTAGCTTCCGCTTTGAGTAATTGCACTACAACATCGCGTTTATTCTGTACGTGCTGAATCATGATTCTCCGCATACGGGCACTATCTCTGGCCTTGAGAGCATCGAGCATCTCTTGATGTTCTTCAACGGCCTTTTCCCATTTGACTCCATCTTGATTGGATCTAAAGCGTAAGGCTTCAATGCGGGCATTGACTTGAGAGAAGAGTTGCGCAAGTACTGGATTATTTGCCGCTTGATTAATCAAATGATGAATCCGTAAGTTCAGCTTGTAATAAGTCGATAAATCACGGCGTGCATAAGAGGCCATCATTTCATATTGAAGGGCTTCTAGTTCAGAGAGGATGGCATCACTAATATTGTTTGCAGCTAGCTCTCCTGAAAAACCTTCTAGATCTGCAATCACATTAAAGGTGTGAATCACATCCTCAAGGCTGAGTTGCACCGCGATTGCACCACGGTTAGCAATGAGCTCAACCAAGCCATCTGCAGCTAAGCGCCGAATTGCTTCACGAATAGGAGTGCGAGATACATGCAAACTCTCGGCTAATTCCCGCTCATTGAGTTTGCTACCAGGGGCAATCTTGCCTTCCACCAAAAGCTGTCTGAGCTTTTGGAAGATGGCCTCATGTAAGTTTTGTGAATTAGGCTGTTCTAGCGCTGCCATACTATAGTTTCCTGAGCCCTAAATTTGTATACAAAAATATCAATAACCCATCATAAAGCATAAATATAGCCTTTAAGCACTAAATATAGGCTTTATTTCAAGGTTTTATATAAATATTTTGTATACAAAATAGAAAATTGGCAAAAATTGTCTTACACTAAGAGGATTATTTAACCCAAAACCAGCGAGACACAACATGCTCAAACTTGATAACCACGCATCTGGACGCCATTTTTTACATATTCCGGGCCCCAGTCCGGTTCCGCCACGCGTTTTGCGTGCGATCAGCTATCAAACAATTGACCATCGTGGCCCTGAGTTTGGACAGTTTGGTTTAAAGGTGTTGGATGGCATTAAAAAGATTTTTAAGACCACCCAACCCGTCATTATTTATTCAGCTTCCGGCACTGGTGCGTGGGAAGGCGCTTTAGTCAATGTGCTGAGCCCTGGTGACAAAGTTTTGTTTTATGAAACCGGTCAATTTGCAAACTTGTGGCGTGCACTTGGTAAGCGCCTTGGTCTTGATGTTGAAGTCGTCGGCAAAGCTGGACAAGATTCTTGGCGCTGGGGTGTCGATGCTTCAGTGATTGAAGAGCGTTTACGCAAAGATACTGGGCACGAGATCAAAGCAGTTTGCGTAGTGCATAACGAAACCTCCACTGGGGTTACATCGAATATTGCGAACGTACGCAAAGCAATTGATTCATTAAAACATCCAGCCTTATTACTCGTAGATAGCGTATCTGGCTTAGGTTCTGCGGACTACGAGCATGACAAGTGGGGCGCTGATGTGACTATTTCGGGTTCACAAAAAGGCTTGATGCTGCCGCCAGGTCTTGGCTTTAATGCTTTGTCACCAAAAGCAATTGAGGCAAGTAAGAACAATAAAATGCTCAAAGCCTACTGGGCTTGGGATGAAATCCTCGAGTCAAATAAAAATGGTTTCTGGCCGACAACACCAAGTACCAATCTCATGTATGGATTGCATGAGGCAATGGATATGATGATGGCTGAAGGACTCGATACGATTTTTGCTCGTCATCAACGTTTAGCTGCAGCTTGTCGTGAAGCGGTGAATGCTTGGGGTCTAGAGATTCAGTGCCAAGATAAGGATTCCTATTCACCTGTGCTCACTTGTATTGCTACACCGGAAGGCATGGATGCCGATGTGCTGCGTAAACATGCTTTAGAGAAGTTCAATCTCTCTTTGGGTACGGGCCTTGGCAAGATCAAAGGTAAGGCATTCCGTATTGGTCATCTGGGCGACTGTAATGAATTGAACCTCATGGCCGCCTTAAGCGGAGTGGAAATGAGTTTGGGCTCCATGGGCTACAAACCTAAGGCAAGTGGGGTAGTGGCAGCCCAAGAGTTCTTGAAATAATCATTTTTTAGCATTGAAGAAGGGGTGGGGCTAGATCCTCAGGGTCAATCGGGCTACACCCCTTATAATTCAAGTACTTATATAGAAGTGCATTGTTTAAATACACCTTATTCGAGACAGAAAGATAAAACATGTTAGCGACTAAACCTTACTTAACCCAAGCTGATGTTCAAAAGATTTTGAATGCAGCTGATCAACATGCGGCTAAAAATAATTTTGCAGTGACGATTGCTGTTTGTGATGATGGCGGTCATATGTTAGGTTTGATTCGTCGTGATGGTTGCGCTCCTGTGTCTTCTTACATTGCACAAGAGAAGGCCCGGACTGCAGCAATGGGTAAACGCGAGAGTCGTGTTTATGAAGAAATTATTAATAACGGTCGTACATCTTTTTTATCTGCCCCACATATTACGGGCATGCTAGAGGGTGGCGTTAATATCGATGTAAATGGATTCACCATCGGCGCAGTCGGCGTTTCCGGCGTTAAATCGGCGGAGGATGCTGAAACCGCTAAGGCCGGCATTGCCGCCATTCTGTAAGTTACCTTGACAAATATTGCTACTGAAATAACACCTTCTACAGGGACTGGCGACACAGTCGTCCCTAGTTCCTCTCCCGAGGCTCCCCCAGCAACAATCACTTTTGCTGATTTTGGCTTAGACCCAAAGATTCAAAAGGCGGTATCCGAGCAGGGATACACCATTCCTACGCCCATTCAGGCGCAATCGATTCCACATGTATTAGCAGGCAGAGATTTGATGGGCGCAGCACAGACAGGCACTGGTAAAACAGCAGCCTTTGTATTGCCAATCATTCAACAGATTTTGCGTCATGCAAGTAGTAGTGCTTCACCTGCGCGCCATCCGATTCGTGCTTTAGTGCTCACGCCTACCAGAGAGTTAGCAGTGCAAGTGGCTGAGAATGCTGCGAGCTATTCCAAACACACTGATTTACGCGCTGCTGTTGTCTATGGTGGTGTCGATATGAAAGAGCAAGTGGCTATCTTGCGTAACGGCGTAGAGATCTTGATTGCGACACCAGGTCGTTTGCTTGATCATATTGGCTCCAAAGTGGCAAACCTATCCCAAGTAGAAATTCTGGTTCTAGATGAAGCAGATCGTATGCTCGATATGGGTTTCTTACCCGATTTGCAGCGCATCATTAACTTGATTCCGGCGCAAAGACAAACGCTATTATTTTCTGCAACCTTCTCACCTGAAATTAAAAAACTGGCACAAAGTTATTTACGTACACCGGTCACTGTTGAGGTGGCGCGCCAGAACGCAGCCGCAGATACTGTCAAACAAGTGGTCCATATGGTGGCCTCAGCTGATAAGCAGCGTGCGATTGTCAAAGTACTAGAGGATCGTACGCGCCAAGGTTTATCGCGCCAATGCATCATCTTCACTAATAGTCGTCTAGGTTGTGCCAGACTGTCTCGTGCACTAGAGCGTGATGGCATCAAAGCCGGTGCGATTCATGGTGATAAGAGCCAAGGTGAACGCACCCTCACATTAGATGCATTTAAGTCAGGAGCTATTGAAGCTCTAGTAGCGACCGATGTTGCGGCTCGTGGCTTAGATATTCCAGATATGCCATGCGTCATTAATCACGAGTTACCTTATAGCGCTGAAGATTTTATTCACCGCATTGGTCGAACAGGTCGTGCTGGCAGTACTGGTGATGCTATAGCATTAGTAGACGCTAGTGAAAAACGCTTGCTTGATGACATTGAAAAATTGATGAAGCGAAAGCTCGATATCAAGCCTTTGCCTGAAGGAAATCCTGCACAAAGTAGAGCACCTACAAGTAGAGCTGCATCGAGCAGTTCTTCCTCTAGGGCTAGCGCTCCAGCAAAAATGTCAGATCCGTTTTTCTATCAGCCGTATGAGCCAAGTGCTTCTCCGCAATCTGCAGAAGGCGCAAAGCCAGAAGAGAAGAAGGTAGGAATTACTCCTGCCAAGCCACCGGTAGGTGCCTTATTGGGCGGCTTTAAAAAGAAATAAAGTAGTTCATTCGCCTTTCCATGCACGAGTGGCTGCCAAGAGCCATTCTGCAATGGTGATGTTCTCACCATCAGGCAAATTCCTTAATCCCAAATGTTGTGCCGCTTTGCGTAATTCTGCAAGTGATTGCTTATCATCTTGGGTATTGATCTGAGTTGCTAAAGTTTGTTTACTTAACTTCTCGCCATGCTCATCAAGTACTAGGGGTAGGTGCAAGTATTGTGGCGTGCGATAGCCCAATATTTTTTGTAGATGTATTTGTCGTGCAGTATTGCTTAGTAAATCTTCGCCACGCACAATATGCGTAATGCCTTGCTTTGCATCGTCCACTACGACTGCCAGTTGATAAGTAAAGACACCATCATTTCTGCGCAAAATAAAATCACCAACTTCTTTATCAAGATCTTGACTTTGAGGGCCCAGCGCTAAATCTTTAAACTCAATATGGCAATCTTGGGGTAGGGCAAGCCGCCAAGCTACTTTTGAGGTTTTGAGTAATTCTGGTGAATAAATCTCTGACTGATTTGGTCTACACGTTCCTGGGTAGACCATTTCCTGATTGCGGGGCGTAAGTACACCCAATTTCGCTAGAGTACTTGCAATGTCTTGTCGGGAGCAGGTGCAGGGGTAAAGCAATTTGAGCTCATTTAGACGCTCCAAGGCTTGCTGGTAGAGCCCTTGGCGCTCCGATTGAAAGCTAAGCTCCTCGTCCCAAGAAAGGCCACAAGCGAGCAGTTGGGCTTGGATGTGCCGCTCTGCCCCCGGGATACATCTGGGGCTATCTAAATCCTCGATTCTGAGCAGCCATTTACCCCCATTTTTACGGGCATCTAGCCAGCTTCCAAGGGCGGTAAGCAAGGATCCCGCATGGAGCGGACCAGTAGGCGAGGGGGCAAATCGCCCGCGGTAGCCGTCGGCTGGGGATGAGGGATTTTTCAGAGTAGACACAGCTAAAATCATCTCATGGCTTCACCCCGTTTTGTACATCTTCGCCTTCATTCCGAGTTTTCGATTACGGATGGGATCGTTCGTATTGACGATGCAGTTGCAGCTGCGGTCAAAGACGAAATGGGTGCCTTAGCCCTCACCGATCTCAGTAACTTATTTGGCTTAGTGCGTTTTTATACAGCCGCTCGTGCGGGAGGCATTAAACCTATTGCTGGTGCTGATGTTTGGGTAAGCAACTCTCAAGATTCAGATCAACCCTATCGTTTATTGCTCTTAGTGCAAAACCATTCTGGGTATCTCAATTTATGTGAGTTACTTAGTAGAGCTTCTTTAGAGAACCAATCGCGTGGTCGTGCCGAAGTTGACCCTGCATGGTTTAGCGAACCCGCTTCTAAAGCTGAAGATAAGAAGGCTAAAAGAACGCTGAGTTTTGGATTAATTGCTCTGTCAGGTGCCCGCCAAGGTGAAGTTGGTAGTGCTTTATTGGCAGGTCAAGAAGATCAAGCAAAAAATATTGCAAGACATTATGAAAAACTTTTCCCCAAATCTTTCTATTTGGAAGTACAGCGGGGTGGCCATCAGCAGGATGAGAAGCAGCTCCAGCTAGCCTGCCATCTAGCTGACGAGCTCAATTTGCCAGTCGTAGCGACTCACCCAGTGCAGTTTATGAAAAAGAGCGATTTCATAGCCCATGAGGCACGGGTTTGTATTGCTGAAGGTGAGTTATTAGGCAACCCTAGACGTTCAAAGAAATTTAATGACGAGCAATCTTTCTTAACGCAAGCAGAGATGGAAAAGCGTTTTGCAGATTTGCCTGCGGCCTTAGCGAACTCTGTTGAAATTGCCAAGCGTTGCAATTTATCGCTAGTGCTTGGTCAACCCCGTTTACCAGATTTTCCGACACCTCCTGGAATTACTCTTGATGAATATCTCTTAGCGCTTTCTGAGATTGGTTTAGAGCGACATATGGAACGCAATTTTCCAGATGCAGAACAACGTGCAAAAGAGACGCCGCGTTATCACGAGCGTTTAGTGTTCGAAGTCAAGACGATTTCTCAAATGGGATTTCCGGGTTACTTCTTAATCGTGGCGGACTTTATTAACTGGGCCAAAAATAATGGAGTTCCAGTGGGCCCTGGTCGTGGATCTGGGGCTGGCTCTCTGGTGGCTTACTCTCTAGGCATTACTGATCTTGATCCGCTGCGTTACAACTTGCTCTTTGAGCGTTTCTTGAACCCAGAGCGGGTATCGATGCCAGACTTTGATATTGATTTCTGTCAACATGGTCGTGACCGTGTGATTCAGTATGTTAAAGATAAGTACGGCAAGGATGCGGTGAGTCAAATCGCTACCTTTGGAACAATGGCAGCGCGAGCAGCAATTCGGGATGTGGGCCGTGTACTAGAGCAGGGCTATAACTTTGTTGATGGTATTGCCAAGCTAGTTCCAAATAAGCCAGGCCAATACATGACGATTGAAATAGCGAAGAAAGAAGAGAAGCAATTAGCCGAACGTGAGAAGAATGAGGATGAGGTGCGTCAGCTCCTTTCTCTTGCACAGCAATTAGAGGGTATGACCCGTAACGTAGGAATGCATGCTGGTGGTGTATTAATTGCCCCTGGTCGCTTAACCGATTTCTGCCCACTCTATACTCAAGAAAGTAAAGATCAAGACAGCAGCTCTGTCATTAGTCAGTTTGATAAGGATGACGTAGAAGCGATTGGCTTAGTCAAGTTCGACTTCTTGGGCTTGACCACGCTGACCATCTTGGCTGCGGCAGAGCGCTGGATTAAAGCACTCCATGCCGATCGTCAGAATTGGAGTATCAGCGATATTTTGCTCGATGATGAAAAAGCCTTTGAGGTTCTCAAGAAAGCAAATACGGTGGCCGTGTTTCAGCTTGAAAGCCGAGGTATGCAAGGCATGCTACGTGATGCGAAACCGGACCGCTTTGAAGACATCATTGCGCTCGTCGCTTTATATCGTCCAGGACCAATGGATCTGATTCCAGATTTTATCGAGCGTAAACATGGTCGCCAAAAAGTAGAGTATCCAGATCCGCGGATTGAGTCAGTTCTCCGTGAGACCTACGGCATCATGGTCTACCAAGAGCAGGTCATGCAAATGGCACAAATGATCGGCGGCTATTCATTAGGTGGCGCTGATATGTTGCGTCGTGCGATGGGTAAGAAGAAGCCAGAAGAAATGGCCCAACATCGTAAGATCTTTAGTGATGGCGCAAAAGCAGGTGGCATTAGTGAAGGCAAGGCAAACGAAATCTATGACTTGATGGAGCGTTTTGCAGGCTATGGTTTTAATAAGTCTCACGCCGCTGCTTATGCGCTCTTAGCCTATCAAACTGCTTGGCTCAAAGCCTACTACCCAGCAGAATTTATGGCGGCCAACTTATCACTTGCGATGGATGACACTGATAAGATCAAGATTCTGTATGACGATTGCTTGGCAAATCAGATTCGGGTGTTCTCACCAGATATCAATACGGGTGTGTATGACTTCACGCCATTACGTGCCCCTGATGCCGCACCTGATTCCTTGATTAGTAACATTCGTTATGGCTTAGGTGCTGTTCGAGGTACGGGTGAAGCGGCGATTGAGGCTATTGTAAAAGCGCGTGAAACTGGGGGTCCATTTAAAGACCTATTCGATTTCTGCGCTAGGGTTGATCGAAGGCAAGTCAATCGCCGTGCCATAGAAGCACTGATGCGCGCTGGTGCATTTGATAGTCTTTATCGCGACTCAGTTCCTGCAGGCGGCAATCTGTATGACATTCGTTCGACCTTACTCGCCTCTCTAGCAAGAGCGATTGAAGCTGCAGAACAAGCAGAAGCCTCGATTCATCAGGTGAGTTTGTTTGAGGCTGCCGGGGAAGAAGATCGCCATCTTCCAGAGTTAGTGCGTGAACCAGTCTGGTCTGAGAAAAAACGTCTCCAAGAAGAAAAAACTGCACTTGGCCTTTGTTTGACGGGACATATGTTTGATGCCTATCGTGATGAGACTGCGCATTTCATACGCCAGCCTTTAAAGAAACTCGCTGAAGGTAAGGATCAACTGATTGCTGGCATCATCACCTCAGCTCGGATGCTTACTGGTCAACGGGGTCGAATGATGATTGCAACAATTGATGATGGTAGCTCTGCTGTAGAGGTCACTCTTTACAGTGAAGTATATGAACCTAACCGCTCGTGGCTCAAAGAAGATGAGATGCTCATTGCCAAAGTGAATGTCACTCCAGATAAATTCTCGGGTGGTATGCGCGTTGTTTCAGAGGCGGTAATGGATATTACCGGTGCTCGTATGCGTTTTGCCCGTAATGTTCATGTGTGCATTGATTCAGGAATGGATCTCAAAATGTTGCGTAGTCAAATCGGACCTTTCTTAATGACCAATCGCGTACGCGATCCAAAAATGGGTGCTGCACCGGCGGCAATACCAGGCTCCAATGATGGAGTGAAAGGTTTAATGCTTACTGCCGCTGTTACCACTAGTGGGGGCGCTTGCTTAATGCAATTTCCGGAAGAGTTGCGGATTTATCCTGACGACGCTTGCTTACATAGCCTTAATCAACTGCTAGCTTCTAAACAAAAAGATCCAGTTCAGGTTCAGTACCACTAAGATAGTTTGAGCACTTGTTCAATTGCTTTAATCACTTGAGCGGGCTCTAATAAATCCAAACATTCACTATTACTGTCGGCGCGATCGAGACAACCCGCTTTACGGCAAGGAACGCATTCGCCTGGCCCTTGCAAGATGGTGACATTACCAACGGTTTGTGAACGGGCACGAAGTTGATAAGGCTGCTCACCAATAAATCCATTAGGCCATGGACCAAAGTTTGTTGGGGGGGTTGCGCCAAATAAAGTAATCGTCGGAGTATTGCAGGCAGCAGCTAAATGGGTGATGGAGGTATCTACACCAATGTATAGCGCAGCACCACGTAATAGCGAACCCGCCTGAGGTATTGACAGTTTTCCTGCTGCATTAATCACTTTTGTAGCAGTTTCCTCATCTAAAAGCGAGATGATATCGTGATTAAGCTGCACATCCTGCTTGGCAGGAGACGCACTTAGTACTACTTGAAAACCTTTATGAGTCAGCCAGGTAATGAGGTACTGCCAGTGGGCCAGAGGCCAGCGCTTGTAGGCTGTGAGTGGTCCTGGATGAATCACTACATAAGGCTGAACAAGCGCATTAGTAATGGTTGGTGTCAGTGTTTCAGCTTGCGGTGGGCTTACCGTAATTGGTTTACTAAATAAGTCTGCTGGATTTCTGAAAAAGACTTCAAGTAAGCGAAGTTTTTCTGCAATGACATGTTGATTGAAGTAATCAACATTCACAGTATGCATAGAGATGAATTTTTTCCAAGCATTTTGCTTCTCACTTTTACTTTTCTTGGATTTATCTTCTA
>CANHLB010000038.1 GCA_947461335.1 Burkholderiaceae bacterium
GTTTGCGCTAGGTCGCGATCAGCTTCATTGACAGCTTTATCGGCAAATAATCCGGTAATACCTTTACCAATTAATGCTGGAGTATTGGGCATCGCTCTTACGCAGCGGGTGTGGTCTAGCCAACGACTCATATCTTTTAAGCGAATTCCAGCGGCAATACTCACAATCAACGGGCCAGGTGATGATGCATGCTTCAGTTTTGAGGCCAGACCTTTAGCAACAACATTAAAGTCCTGAGGCTTAATAGCCATTACCACCACATTATTTTTTGTGAAATCAAAAGCAATATGCTCTAAAGCGCCGATACCTTGGACGCCAAAATCTTCATGTAGCTTTAGCGCGGTTGCCGCATTAGCTTCCACTACTGAAATCTGATTAGGATGAAATCCATTAGCCAGTAAGCCACTAATTAAAGCGCGGCCCATATTGCCACCACCGATAAAAGTGATGTGCACATTGCCATTGTTTTGCTTGTTCTGATTTGTGCTCATTAGCTAATCTTATCGCGCTTCCCAAAAATAGCAGTTCCAACGCGAACAATAGTACTGCCTTCAGCAATGGCAGCCTCAAGATCATCAGACATGCCCATCGAGAGGGTGTCAAAGAATTGATACCTGGGGTTCGTAAAGCGGCTCGTTTGAATTTGTCCAAAACAGTCACGAACTTCGGCAAAAGCTTTGCGCTGTTTAATGGGATCTGCACTAGGTTCTGGAATAGCCATTAACCCCCTTAAAACGACATTAGGCATTTCAGCAATAGCATCACAAAGCACTTTAGCTTCAGAAAGAGGAACACCGCTTTTACTTTCTTCGCCGCTGACGTTTACTTGCACACAAAGCTGTAATTCGGCAAGACTTGGAAATTCACCACGCTGGGCTGATAAACGTTCTGCAATTTTGAGTCGATCGATGCTATGAACCCAATCGAAATGCTCGGCAAGCTCTCTCGTTTTATTACTTTGAATGGGTCCAATAAAGTGCCACACCAGCCAAGGGCGTAATTTAGCCAGCCGAGTAATTTTTTCAACCCCCTCTTGGACATAGTTTTCACCAAAAGCAGTTTGTCCTGCGTGCATAGCCTCTTCAATTGCGGAAGCTGGGAAAGTTTTGCTAACTGCTAACAGTTCAATTTCTTCAGGCTCACGTTTGGCCGCAAGAGCAGCAAGTTCCATACGCTGCCGAACCTGCATGAGGTTTACAACGATAGAATTCATGTGCGTTTGGAGGATTTGCTAATCATTTGATCAACGATCTCGATCCAATGTAGCACTGGCGTATCTTCTTGCTGTAGATGAGTAATACACCCGATATTGCCAGACACAATGACTTCTGCACCAGATTCTTCGCAAGCTGCATTGAGGTGGCTTAACTTATTCTTGCGCAATTGCTCTGAGAGCTCGGGTTGAGTCACCGAATATGTGCCTGCAGAGCCGCAGCAGAGATGGCTATCTGCGCAAAGGCGCACGCCAATCCCTAGACTAGATAACAGACCTTCGACTTTCCCACGAATCTGTTGGCCATGTTGCAAAGTGCAAGGCGGATGATAGACCACACCAGGTTTTTGTTCTGAGCCAACCAATTGAATTAATTCAACTTGCAAATCTGGCAGAATTTCAGAAATGTCTTTAGTTAGCTTAGAAATCTTCTTTGCTTTATCAGCATATTGAGGATCATTCGCCAAGAGATGACCATAATCTTTCACCATCACACCACAACCAGATGCCGTCATCACAATTGCCTCAACACCACTTTCAACTAGAGGCCACCAAGCATCAATATTTTGCTTAGCATTGTCTAATCCACCAGCTTGATCATTGAGGTGGTAACGCAGGGCACCACAGCAAGTAGCGTTTGGAGCGCTAATCAGCTGAATTTTTAATGCATCTAAAACACGAGCAGTGGCTGAATTGATGTTTGGTAACATTCCCGGCTGAACACAGCCCTCCAATATGAGCATCTTGCGAGTATGCGAAGTAAGTGGTCTAGCGTATGGATCTGTTGAGTGATCTAGGGCTTTATGTCTAGCTTGGGGGATTTTGCGCCTAATACTGCTTGGCATGATAGGTCGGACAAGACGACCTATAGTCATTGCAGAATTAAATAAAGCCGGTTTAGTTAAACCCTCTTTTAATGCCCAGCGAGTAAGCCGCTCTCCCAGTGGGCGCTTAGATGTATTGTCTTCAGCCCACTTGCGCCCAATGTCGATTAAGTTACCGTATTTGACGCCGCTAGGGCAGGTGCTTTCACAATTTCGACAAGTGAGGCAGCGGTCCAGATGCATACGGGTTTTTTCAGTGGGGGCTGCGCCTTCAGCCATTTGCTTAATCAGGTAGATACGACCGCGTGGACCATCGAGCTCATCACCGAGTATCTGATACGTTGGGCAAGTTGCGGTACAAAAACCGCAGTGAACACAATTACCTAAAATGCTGGCTGCTTCTATTCCTTCTGGAGTATTGGCAAATTTGGGGGCAAGTTGTGTGTACATAGAGATACTTATGGAAGACGATTTGTGGAAAATACGCCAGTAGGATCAAATGCAGATCTCAGACGCTCTTGTACAAGCTCGAGGGCCTGAGAGTGAGTTTGTTCGCTCAGCAATGTAAATCGTTGGAATGCAGGATTAACATTGGCGCCTTGTTTAAAGCGAGTTGCGTGACCACCATGACTAGATGCCAGCTGTTTGATTAGATTAAAAGTCGCATCATCCCCAGGCGCTTTAATCCACCGTTGCTGGCCGTGCCACTCAAAGATGATGTCGTTGGCTGAACCAGGAATGGAGAGTGGTCCACAGGCTGCGGGTAAAGCTAAGCGATAAAGCGTTTGATCGGCGCCAAGATTTTCAAACAGAGACAGCTTGTGCTCGCGTAAATCATTCCAGAATGTTTCTGCAGATTGTGGGTCTACTTCGCTCGCATTGACCAAAGAGTTCATTAAAGGAGTAGCTGCTTTGATTGCTGCTACCGCACCTGCTAAGCGAATGCTTAACTGACCTTCTCCATTGGAGTCACCAATCCAGCAACTTGCTGAAATGGGTAAGGGCCGGCCGGCCCACTCATTTAAAACACGTAAAGCTTTTTCTTGGGAAATTTGGCAGCGCAGTGTTGCTGTGGCTGCCGGTCGTGGCAACACTTTGACTGATGCCTCTAGGAGTAATGAAAGAGTCCCCATAGAGCCTGGCAATAAACGAGAGACATCATAGCCAGCAACGTTTTTCATTACTTGCCCGCCAAAAGATAAATCTTGTCCCTTGCCATCCAGAATGCGTGTACCTAAAACAAAGTCACGAAAATTACCGACACTAATGCGACCGGGGCCAGCTAAGCCAGTTGCAATCGCACCACCAAATGTTGCGTGCTCACCAAAGTGGGGTGGTTCAAATGCCAGCATCTGATTTTTTTCTTTCAAAGCTGCTTCAATTACTTTTAGGGGTGTACCTGCACATGCGGTGATGACTAACTCTTCTGGCTGATACTCTAAGATGCCAGAGTAGGTACGGGTATCTAGTTTTGGATGAGCATTGGGGTTGCCATACCAAGACTTTGTTCCACCACCTTCAATGGAGAGCTTTGTTTTATTCTTAGCTGCACTGAGTATCTGCTCACGAAATGCCTCAATGATGGGATTGGCAGCATTCATTAAAAGCGCTCCAATTCTGGATGCGGTAGTTTGCCTCCGCTAATACGCATGCGGCCGTATTCAGCACAACGACTCAGTGTTGGAATTCCCTTATCAGGATTGAGAAGCTTTTGTGGATCAAAGGCGCTCTTCACACCCCAGAAAGATTCACGCTCACCCTCCCCAAACTGAACGCACATGGAATTAATCTTTTCGATACCAACCCCATGCTCACCTGTAATTGTGCCACCAAGCTCAACACAAGCTTCCAAGATTTCAGTCCCAAATTCTTCAGCACGATGCCATTCTTCTACATCTGCGCCATTAAATAGAATCAATGGATGCATATTGCCATCACCCGCATGAAAAACGTTCAAGCAACCTAAGCCATATTTTTTTTCCATACCTTGGATGCGCTTTAGCAAAGTTGCAATATGTCTGCGTGGGATGGTGCCATCCATACAGTAGTAATCCGCAGCGATGCGTCCTGCTGCGGGGAAGGCATTTTTACGGCCGCTCCAAAACTTGAGACGCTCAGTTTCATCTTTGGATATTTGAATACCGCTAGCACCAGATTGTTCCAACACTTTTGTCATACGTTCAATTTCTTCGGCAACTTCTTCGGGGGTGCCATCAGATTCGCAAAGCAGAATAGCCGCTGCCTCCAAGTCATAGCCTGCGTGTACAAACTCCTCTACAGCCCTAGTAGTTGCTTGATCCATCATCTCTAGGCCAGCAGGAATAATGCCAGCAGCGATGATTGCTGCAACAGCATTTCCACCTTTTTCGATATCGTCAAAGCTAGCCATAATGACGCGCGCCATTTTTGGTTTGGCTACTAACTTCACAGTAACTTCCGTGACAACCGCTAACATGCCTTCACTGCCCAGAACAATGGCTAGCAAATCTAAACCAGGAGCATCTGGAGCTAAGCTACCAAATTCCACAATCTCACCATTCATTAAAACGCCACGCACGCGCAGAACATTATGAAGAGTGAGCCCATATTTAAGACAGTGCACACCACCAGAGTTTTCATTAACATTGCCGCCGATAGAGCAGGCAATTTGTGATGACGGGTCTGGCGCGTAATAAAGCCCTAAATGAGAAACTGCCTCAGAAATGGCTAGATTGCGAACTCCAGGTTGAACCACTGCAGTCCGAGTAAACGGGTCAATGCTCAGAATTTTTTTGAGCTTAGCAAGAGAAAGCACTAATCCTTGGGAGATCGGCATTGCTCCACCGGATAGCCCAGTGCCAGATCCTCGTGGAACCACAGGGATTTCCATTGCAAAGCAGATTTTGAGAATTTTCGCGACTTGCTCTTCCGTTTCTGGGAGGGCCACCGCTAATGGCATCCTTTTATAGGCTGCTAAACCATCACATTCATAAGGAATCGTGTCCTCAGGCTCCCACAGCAAGGCATGCTCAGGGAGAATGGGGCGCAAAGCTGAAACCAGTTTTGACTGAAGTGCGCTAATCGCAGCGATATCGGGGGGTGGGGTCACCATATTCATAAGAATCATTTTAGCCATTTACCTATAATTAAGCTTATGGGAAATCGACTATCAAAAATCGCCACTAGAACCGGTGATGAGGGCATGACTGGCTTGGGTGACGGAAGTCGCGTTGAAAAGGACCATTTGCGGATTTGCGCTATGGGCGATGTGGATGAGCTGAACTCAGAAATCGGTGTTTTGATGGCTGAGGATATCCCTGAAAGCATTGCCGCTGAGTTAAAAGTGCTTTTCTTGCAGATTCAGCATGATTTATTTGATTTGGGTGGTGAGCTTTGTATTCCTAATTACAAGTTACTTAAGCCAGAGCACGTAGCTCAGTTAGATGTCTGGCTTGAAAAGTACAACAAAGAGTTACCCCCTCTAACAGAATTTATTCTGCCTGGCGGTACACGAGCAGCTGCACAAGCTCATGTTTGTCGTACGGTTTGCAGGAGAGCTGAACGCTCGATTGTTAGATTAGGATGGGCAGAACCTTTATATGACTCTCCCCGACAGTACGTCAATCGTTTATCCGATTTGTTATTTGTACTATCGCGCATTTTGAATCGCGCTGCCGGTGGAACAGACGTGCTTTGGAAGCACGAAAAAAAAGAGACTAAATAATTTAGTCTCTTTTAGTATTACGTTTATTACTGCCTGTATTTAGTACTCTTATTATTTCTTTTTACCTCTGCGTTTTTTCACTGCAGTAGCTAAGCGCTCTAGTACCTTCACTGAATCTTCCCAATTGATGCAGGCATCGGTAATGCTCTTGCCGTACTCCAGTTGCTTCGGATCATCTTTACCAGGTGTAAATTTCTGAGCGCCATCGTTGAGATGACTTTCTACCATCACACCAAAAATCTCATGTGATCCAGCTTCAATTTGCTTAGCAATGTCATCTGCAACGATGATTTGGCGTTCATGCTTTTTACTAGAGTTTGCATGTGACAAGTCAATCATCAAACTGGCTGGGAGCTTTGCTGCTGCTAGCTCTGCACAGGCTTCTTTAACATGCTGCGCTTCATAATTAGGCTCCTTACCACCGCGTAAAATCACATGACAATCCTTATTGCCCTTAGTTTCTACAACTGATACTTGCCCATTCTTGTGGATGGATAAGAAGTGGTGTGGTCGACCGGCTGCTTGAATAGCATCCGTAGCAATCTTGATATTGCCATCTGTACCATTTTTAAAGCCAATTGGCGCAGATAAACCAGAAGCCAGTTCACGATGAACTTGACTTTCAGTTGTGCGTGCTCCAATCGCGCCCCAAGAGATGAGGTCAGCAATGTATTGCGGAGAAATTACATCAAGGAACTCACTGCCTGCTGGCATACCTTGACGATTAATTTCCATTAGGACCTGGCGAGCAAGTCGCAGGCCTTCTTCGATGCGATAGCTTTCATCGAGATAGGGGTCATTGATTAAACCCTTCCAGCCAACAGTAGTACGTGGTTTTTCAAAATAGACACGCATCACAATTTCTAGTTCACCAGAAAAACGGTCACGCTCAGACAAGAGCCGCTGACAATATTCCATTGCTGCTTTTGGATCATGAATCGAGCATGGCCCAATGATGACGAGTAAACGATCATCTTTGCCATGAATAATGTCGCGAATCTTCTTGCGAGTTTTACTGATCAGGGCTTCGGTTGGAGTTCCAGAGATCGGAAAAAAGCGAATCAAATGCTCTGGTGGAGGCAGAACAGTAATATTGTCGATACGTTGATCGTCAGTCTCTGACGTTTTATCAACGGCAGAATACCAGTGAGAGTGGTTAGTGTTTTGTTGGCTCATACAGCTATTTTAAGCCGTATCAGGCAGTTCCACCGACAGTTAGGCTATCTATCCTTAAAGTAGGCTGTCCAACCCCAACCGGAACGCTTTGCCCCTCCTTGCCACAAACCCCAACGCCACCATCCAATTGAAGGTCGTTACCGATCATAGAGACCTGTTTTAGGGACTCTGGGCCACTGCCAATAATTGTGGCGCCTTTGACGGGATACTGGATTTTGCCGTTTTCAACCCAATAGGCTTCAGATGCTGAAAAGACAAATTTGCCGCTAGTAATGTCTACTTGGCCACCGCCGAAATTGACGGCATATAGACCTCGTTTGATGCTGGCAACAATTTCTTGAGGGTCATCCTTACCTGCCAGCATATAAGTATTTGTCATTCGCGGTAATGGTAGTGAGGCGAAATTCTCGCGCCGACCATTTCCTGTCAGCGGCATTTTCATAAGCCTAGCATTAAGACTATCTTGTATATAGCCTTTTAAAATTCCATCTTCAATCAAAGTAGTGCATTGAGTTGGAGTACCTTCGTCATCAATATTGAGCGAACCTCTGCGACCCACCAATGTGCCGTCATCAACAACGGTGACGCCTTTAGCGGCTACACGTTGTCCAATTCGGCCAGCAAAAGCGGATGAACCTTTGCGATTGAAGTCACCCTCAAGACCATGACCCACAGCCTCATGGAGAAGTACGCCTGGCCAGCCTGGACCCATCACCACTGTCATTGGTCCAGCAGGCGCAGGACGTGATTCAAGATTAATTAAGGCTCCATCAACCGCTTCATCAACATATCGATTAATCAGTTCAGTACCAAAGTAAAGATAGTCATGGCGTGCGCCACCACCAGAAGCACCTGATTCACGCCGTCCATTCTGTTCTGCAATCACGTGTACTGAAAGGCGTACTAGCGGGCGAATATCCGCAGCAAGCAACCCATCTGCCCGTACCACTAAAACGACATCAAATTCACCAGCAAGACTAGCCATGACCTTAATGATTCGAGGGTCACGAGCTTTTGCGCGCCGCTCAATGCTCTCGAGTAACGCAATCTTTTCTTTAGGTTGCAAAGAGTCTAATGGGTTCATGTCTGAGTAAAGCTTATTCGAAACAGGGTGAAATAATTTACTGGCAACTGCCTGCTTACCACCTTGAGGGCCAATCACGCGAGTTGCTTTCGCTGCTTTGTTCAGTGCCTCTAAGTTGATCTCATCTGAATACGCAAAAGCGGTTTTATCACCATAGATGGCGCGAACCCCAACACCTTGATCTATGTTGAAACTTCCCGATTTCACTGCGCCCTCTTCAAGACTCCAGCTTTCACTTCGAGTGTGCTGAAAGTACAGGTCAGCATCATCCAGACGATGGGCAAACATATTGCCAAAAGTTTGGTGGAGATCCTGCTCTGAGAGTCCAGTTGGCTCTAACAAAATAGACTTAGCTAGCTTGAGAAGGTCTGCCTGCTTTTTGGCTTTAGTCCAATTGGCTGGAAATAGTGCTTCAGGTGCATTCATGTAATTTGACAGCTCTTTCATTAAAGCTTGCGATGCGCAAGGGCGGGTAACTTAGAGCGTACCTCGTTTAATTTATCTTTGCACAAAACCCCTGAAATAAAGCCTTCGCCTTCGGGCAGATTTTCTAAGATAGTGCCCCATGGGTCTATCAACATCGTATTTCCCCAGGTGCGGCGTTGATTCTGGTGAGTGCCGCCCTGTGCAGAGGCCAAGACATAGCATTGATTTTCAATGGCGCGGGCGCGTAACAGAATTTCCCAGTGATCTTTGCCAGTGGTATAGGTAAATGCTGCAGGGATGATATGGCAATCTACTTGCCCTAGTGTTCGATATAGCTCAGGGAAACGCAAGTCATAACAAATGCTCAAACCAAAAGTCCATTTCTGACCATTTACAGTGATTTCAAAAATGCCAGGTTTATCACCGGCTTCAATAGTTTCTGATTCTTGATAGCGTTCTGTGCTCGTCTGAAACCCAAACAAATGAATCTTGTCATAGCGCTCAACTCTTTGACCATCTGGATTAAATACAAGACTGGTATTTAATACTTTATTCGGATCACTCGCTTCAAGAGGAATGCTGCCTGCAACTAAATAAACACGATTTTCTTTTGCAATGATTGCTAACTGCTCTTGAATAGGGCCGCTCCCTAACACTTCTCTTACTTTTACCTTATCTGTGTCTTTTAGACCCATGAGGCAAAAATATTCTGGCAATACTACTAACTGCGCGCCATCATGAGCAGCTGCAGTAACGAGTCTGCTCGCAGTAGCCATATTTTCACTCACTACGGCTGTGGAAACCATCTGAATAGAGGCTAGTTTTAATTCTGCTCCGCGGGTTGATGCACTCATAGTGGGGTATTAATTTGGGGAATTATTTGGGCCAACATTTAATGGAGCCGTTCTTGTAGGAGTGGCTTGAGAGTTTCCTGATTCAGGTTTCGTTTGCTCTTTTAGTAACTCCTTGCTGCGGATCGTGTTTAATGTTTTTGTATCGAGAGGTTGACCTTTTTGATCTAGTGGAATCACTTCAGGATTTTCCCATGAACCTTGCACCAAGTAGTCAGACTGAAGATTGCGATTAATTTGATTTGTGATGAGATATTGTCCAACTAGGGCGCCCAACCCAACAATAGGGTTGATGGCAAATGCTGCTAGAGAGCCTGCAGTTGCATCAATTGTTGGGAAAATGGTGACTCGAAGATCTTGTGTTTGATTTGGAATATTAATTTGTCCAGACATAGCAACTCTAGCCTGATCTAAGTTCATGGTGAATTGCTTGGTTTGTGCAATACCATTATTGATATCAAAATTGCTATTAATTGAATTAAAAGGAGTGCCCTTAGTAACAATGTTCCCAAGACCGCCTTTGAGGTCAAGGGTGGCAAATTTAAACAGACTCTGCAGACTGAGAACATCCAAAATTTTGGCGCCACTGGTATTGACTTCGAGTAAGCGTCCTTTTTCAAGATTCAAATTCACCTTACCAGAGAGAGTTTCATATTTTGGTTTGTATGGAGAACCATCCCAATCGAGATTGGCCGTTAACTTACCCTGACCGCCCTCTACCGATTTTTGTGGGCTCCAGTGAGCAATAATTTGCCCTGCATCTTTGACATTCATATCTATATTAAGACTGCTATGTTCTGTCTGTTTTTGTGCGGGCCCAAGCCACTTTCCAGAAATTTTGGAGTTGCCTTGGGGGTTATTGGAGTGGATGGATTCGATGGTCATTAAATTATTAGTGACTAGCGTTTTTATTTTTACTTCACCGAGCTCAGCCTTAGACCAATTTAAATCTTCAATAATTAAATCTAAACTAGGAATTGCATCGGGAGTGAGCCTGCTTTTTTCTGGAGGATTTTTTACTCCAGCTTGTGTGGGCTCATTATTAGTGCTACTGGCAATGATTGCATCAGGAACTTTTAAGCGACTTAGGCGCCCACTCAGTAGACCGCTGAAATAAGACTTGTTTGCTGCTTGGTATTGAATTTCGCCAGCAATGAGCGGCGAATTAATTCGTGCCTGCCAAACATTATTTTTGTTGCTGGCCGATAAATTAATGTCCTGCCATGGGCGATCAGCTAAGATTAGCTTCTTCACCTGTGCCGTTAGTTGTAAATCATTCAAAGTAGAGTCATCTATATTTGATGCAACATTCTTTTTATTTTTATCTTCCAGAAAATCTTGCCAAGCATCAAGATTGAGTTCAGCAGCAATGAGACTGAGATTAAAGCCTTGTTGCGTTAAGACTGCCGGTGCACCAATACCCAGGGCATAACGTAATTCATCATTGTCATTGAGATCTCCCTGAAATGAGTAAGCTTCTCCAAGCTTGCCGCTCCAATTAAAGCGAGCTACTCCAGAGTTATTGGGAGCAGTCTTGAAGCTTACTTGTCCCAACATCGGAGCGCCCTTAATTTTTTTAACTGGAGCAGGGGCTGCACTTGCCCA